>PBRN01000022.1 GCA_002725955.1 Pseudobdellovibrionaceae bacterium | reverse complement strand
ATTGCCAACCACATCAGCGGCTACACCCGCCGAAACATCAATAGCGATAGTGCCAGCGGCTGCAGGGGTTAAATCAAAAGTATAGCTGGTAGCGCTACCAACAAAGTTAGAAGCACTGCCACCTGTTACCGTAATATCGCCAACAACAAAGCCACTAACATCCTCACTGAAACCGATCTCAATCGGTATGGTTCCAGCATTAGTAGGATCACTAGCTGTGCTGCTTATTACCAGAGTTGGATCCTGATTATCATACTGCCAAACATGTTCGGTGGCAGTGGCTGCACTTTGGCTATTGCCTGCGATATCCCTACCGATCACACAGAGTTTCCAAGAACCAGAGCCGCTGAGGTTACCGGTTATATTCGTCGCATGATTGATCCAAGTACCATTATAACTTGCAGCAGAACACAGACTAACGCTGTTCATTAGAGCAAACTGATAACTATCCAAACCATCATTGGTCTCAACCGCAACATCATAACTACTGGCGGCGTTGGGAGTAGCCGGGGTGCCGCTGATCGCTGCCACCGGCGCCACATTATCGTGAATGATAGTATCGCTTATACAGCTGCTTTCATTGCCTAAGGCATCACGGTATTTAATGTATACAGTAGCCGTAGCATTGGTCTGACCAAGATTCCAGCCTCGTGTTGCTTCATAGGCTTCCCAGTTACCACCAGCCACACACTCTGCAGTATTAGTGAGATACATTTCACTGGCGTCAGTGGCCAACAGAGTCATAGTCACTGCAGTATCATTAATTTCCTCGGCGCCACCGGCGACACTGATCGTTATATCCGTTGGTGGTACATTATCATAAACAATACTGAACTGACTGGATACCAGGTTGGTGTTTCCGGTTGCATCAGCAGCCACACCACCAGCGACATCCACGGTGATAGTTCCCGCTGCCGTTGGGATAAGGTCAAAACTGTAGTTGGCATTACTACCGCTGAAGCTATTCACACTGGCTCCAGCCACAGTCAAATCACCAGTAACAAAACCACTCACATCTTCACTGAAAGTAATATTGACCGTGATCAAACTATCAGCGGTGGGGTTCGTGCTACCACTACTTAACAGCAATGTAGGCTGAACATTATCATAAAGCCATGAATAAGAAGTGGCTTCCGCAGGAGTCTGAGTGTTGCCAGCGGGATCTTTACCGATAACACAGACTTTCCAGGTGCCCACTTCACTGAGATTACCAGCAATATTATTAGCATGACCAATCCAGGTTCCATTGTAACTGGCAGCGGAACAAAGTGTGGTATCAGCAATCAAGGCATACTGATAAGTTTCGAGACCACTGGCTGCCTGCACATCAATGTCATAAGCAGCGACGCTGGTATTAGCTGGTGGTGTACCGCCAATCACGGCCACTGGTGCAATACTATCATGAGTGATCGTATCACTAACACATGAACTTTCATTGCCTAGTGCATCACGATACTTAGCATAGACAGTGGCAGTGCTATTGGTCTGGCCCAGATTCCATGGCTTAGTCGCTGCATAGGCTTCCCAAGAACCCCCCTCGTTGCAGTCAGCGGTGTTGGTTAAGTACATTTCGCTAACATCAGTCGCTGCGAGAGTCAGGGTCACTGCGGTATCATTAGTTTCATTAGCGCCACCGGCAATGCTCACCGAGGTTCCTGACGGTGGCTGATTATCAAAGACCAGACTAAACTGGGTGGCTGCAGTGTTGGTGTTTCCTGAAGAATCACTAGCCACACCGCCTGCGACATCAACAGTAATGGTCCCCGCTGATGCTGGTGTCAACTCAGCACTATAGATATTATTACTACCACTGAAGTTGGCAGCGCTCGCCCCACTCACACTCACATCCGAGAGAATAAACCCAGAAACATTTTCAGTAAATGTGATGGTGATTGGTATCATGCCATCATTAGTTGGGTTGCTGCTANTGCTGGTGATAGTGACTGCNGGCTGTAAGTTATCATATTGCCAGGCATAGGATGAAGCATCCTCAGAACTTTGAGNGTTTGCAGCCGCATCCTTACCGATCACGCACAATTTCCAGTTACCAAAACCACTGAGGTTNCCGGTGATATTAGTTCCTTCATTGATCCAGGTNCCGNTGTAGATGGCAGCGGAGCATAAAGCATCACCATTGATCACNGCATATTGATAACTNTCAACCCCATCAGCATTGTCNACGTTAATGTCATAAGCAGCATCAGAAGTAGGGCTNGCTGGTGTNCCAGTCATAGTTNCAACCGGTGCAATATTATCGTGAATAATAGTGTCGTTGATACAGCCACTCTCGTTACCAGCAACATCTCGGTATTTACCGTAAACAGTAGCGGTTGCATTACTTTGGGCCAGAGTCCAGGANCGATTAATGTTATAGTCTTCCCAGGTACCACCTGCTTCACAACCTGCGGTATTGGTAAGATACATTTCAGTGGCATCAGTGGCAGCTAGGGTAAGAGTCACACTAGCGCNGTTTATATGTGTGGCGCTACCAGCAATACTCACTGCGGTACTGGTCGGTGCGACATTATCATAGACCAGACTAAACTGAGTGGCGACCGCATTAGTATTACCAGAGGAGTCTACTGCGACTCCGGCACTGACATCAACAGTAACATTNCCTGCTATTGAAGGACTTAAATCAAAAGTATAATTNCTACCGGTACCGGCGAAGTTAGCTGCGGTACCACCTGCGACGCTCAGATCTCCAATCACGAATCCGGTAACATCTTCATTAAAGGTGATAGTAACCGGAATCACCCCATCATTGGTAGGACTAACGGTAGCACTAGCAATGGCCAGGGTAGGCTGCATATTATCATAAGACCAGACATGGGTGGTNGCACTGGCTGCACTTTGGCTGTTGCCGGCTAAATCCTTACCGATCACACAGACCTTCCATGAGCCTCCATCACTNAGGTTACCACTAATGTTAGTGCTTTCATCAACCCAGTNACCATTGTAGCTGGCAGCGGAACAATCAACATCACTGGCGATAATTGCGNATTGATAGGTTTCCAAACCGNTATCNGCCTGNACATCGATATCGTAGGAAGCATCATTCATCAATGANTCAGGTGTTCCTGCNAGNACTGCAACCGGGGCAACACCATCATGNAGAATGGTNTCATTAATACAACTGCTCTCGTTACCTAGGGCATCCCTGAACTTGGCATAAACGGTGGCGATTTCATTACTCTGTCCCATAGTCCAGGTTTTAATCGTTGCGAANTCTTCCCAGTTACCACCGGTGGCACAACCCTCNGTGTTGGTCACATACATCTCAGCCACGTCGGTAGCACCCANNGTTANGCTGANGGTNGTGTTATTAATATGAGTGGCTCCNCCAGCGATACTGACTGAAGTGGAGGTTGGTGGCGTNTTGTCATANACAATCGTAAACTGAGTGGCTGCAGTATTGGTGTTNCCTGAACTGTCAGTAGCACTGCCTGCAGCAACATCAANGGTAATAGTGCCTGAAGCCGCTGGAGTCACTTCGAAATCNTAAGTGCTATCACTGCCTGCAAAGTTAGCCACACTGCCACCGGTAANNGTCAAATCACCCTGAACAAAACCNGTNACCTGCTCACTGAAAGTGATNGTCACTGGAATCGNAGTGTCATTAGTAGGATCACTNCTGGTNGTGCTAACACTGACGGTTGGCTGCTGGTTATCATATTGCCAAACATACTCAGTAGCTGTTACTGAACTTTGAACGTTTCCAGCNGCATCNTGNCCAATCACACANATTTTCCAGGTACCCGCTCCGCTGAGGTTGCCAGCNATATTTGTGCTATGGCTCACCCAGGTTTCATTATANCTGGCTGCAGAACAAAGNCCGACACTGGCNATCANNGCATANTGATAACNTTCCAGACCNTCATCCACCTGAACGTCAATNTCATAGGACGCATCATTGGTCGGNCTGGCTGGGGTTCCACCNATGNCNGCTACCGGTGCGACACTATCGTGAATGATGGTATCGTTGATACAGCTGGTTTCGTTGCCAGCCTCATCTCNGAATTTAGCATAAACAGTNCCGGTATCATTACTCTGNCCCAACAGCCAAGCCTTNGNGGTGGTATAATCTTCCCANGCACCACCACTNGCNCAACCNGCATTATTACTCACATACATTTCACTGGCATCAGTTGCCGCAAGGGTCAAAGTAACAGTCGTGTTATTAATGTGACTGGCACCATCAGCNATGCTAATCGAAGCAGCNGATGGCAAAATATTATCATAGACGATACTAAACTGAGGTGCTGTGCTATTGGTATTACCCGAAGCATCCGTGGCCACACCTTGAGCGATGTCCACTGTAATGTTTCCNGAAACAGTAGGAGTCAAGTCAAAGCTATAACTATTTTCTGATCCCACAAAGTTNTTAAATGTACTACCGNTTACAGTCAGATCATTCTGCACAAAACCAGTGACACTCTCACTGAAAGTAACCGTGACCGGAATCACTGTGTCCTTGGTTGGACTCGTGGTCGTGGTGGCCATCACGATCGTTGATTGAATGTTATCGAACTGCCAGCTATGCTCAGTGGCATCCCCTGCNACNTGGGTNTTACCCGCTGCATCCTTACCGATAACACAAATCTTCCAATCACCCACTTCACCCAGGGTGCCGGTTAGGTTAGTGCCCTCACCTATCCATGTTCCATTGTAACTGGCAGCGGAACATTGAGAACTGGAGCCAACCAAGGCATATTGATAAGACACCACACCAGTATCATTTAGGATATCTACATCATACGAGGCATCATTGGTAAAGGCAGCTGGGGTTCCCGCCAGAGCAGACACTGGAACCACACTATCATGAATAATCGTGTCACTAATACAGCTGCTTTCATTACCCAAAGCATCTCTGAACTTACCATAGACGGTTGCAGTGCTATTGGTCTGAGCAATCACCCATGGCTTGACAGTACCATAAGATTCCCAACTGCCACCGGTTGCACAACCTGCGGTATTGGTAAGATACATTTCGCTTACATCAGTAGCAGCAAGAGTTAGGGTCACTCCAGTATCATTGATATAATCGGCACCACCAGCAATACTAATCGAGGTACCTGATGGTGGAACATTATCATAAACGATACTGAACTGAGTTGCTGCCAGGTTGGTATTACCAGAAGAATCAACCGCACCACCCGCAGGCACATCAATGGTCAGAGTGCCAGCAGCAGTTGGTGACACATCGAAGCTATAGGATGTATTACTACCGGTAAAGTTACTGGCAGTACCACCAGCAATGTTCACATCTCCCACAAAGAAACCGGAAACGTCTTCATTAAACGTTACAGTAACGGGGATGGTTCCATCACGAGTTGGATTCGCACTAGTGGAGGTGATCAAGGCAGTCGGCTCACCACTATCATATTCCCAACTATATGAGGTGGCATCTGCTGCTGCCTGACTATTTCCTGCAGCATCTTTACCGATGATACAGACCTGCCATGATCCTGACCCAGTAAGGGTGCTATTGATATTAATGGTTTCATTGATCCAGATACCGGTATAACTCGCAGCTGAACAGGAAGCATTACCATCAATGATCGCATACTGATAAGTCTCAACTCCCGTATCAGGCAGCACATCAATATCGTAACTACCATCATTAGTAGGACTAGAAGGTGTACCTGATATAACCGTAACGGGAGCGATGCTGTCATGAATAATGCTGTCACTGATACAGGAGCTTTCGTTACCCAGAGCATCACGGTATTTAGCATAGACAGTCGCTGTGTCGTTGCTCTGCCCCAGAGTCCAGGCTTTAGTAATCGCGAATGTTTCCCAACTGCCGCCGGTAGCACAGCCTGCGGTGTTGGTAAGATACATCTCACTCACCTCGGTTGCTGCCAGGGTTAAGGTGACCGCTGTGTTGTTAATTTCGTTGGCATCACCTGCAATACTAATAGAGGTAGCAGCTGGAGCAACGTTGTCATAAGCAATACTGAATTGAGTAGCAGCGCTGTTGCCATTACTAGAGGCATCCACAGCCACCCCGGCTCCAACATTGACGGTGATATCACCAGCGGCCGATGGGGTAAGATCAAAACTATAGCTACTGTTACTACCGACGAAGTTGGCGGCAGTACCACCAGCAACGCTGATATCAGAAGATAAGAATCCGGTCACATCCTCACTGAAATTAACGGTGACATTGATCACACTATCATTAGTTGGGTCACTACTCCCGCTGGCAATAACCGGCACAGGCTGAACATTATCATACTCCCAGCTATATTCAGTAGCTTCACCAGGACTCTGACTATTGCCAGCGGGATCCTGACCAATCACACACACTTTCCAATTGCCAGGTCCGCTTAAGTTACCAGTAAGGTTGTCTGCTTCACTCACCCAGGTCCCGTTATAGCTGGCCGCAGAACAGGCTGCTGCACTTGCAATCACGACATACTGATAAGATTCGACCCCATCATCCGTTTGGATATCAATATCATAAGCGCCATCAGCAGTCGGTGATGACGGCATACCAGTGATAACCGCTACCGGCGCTACCCCATCGTGAATGATGCCGTCGCTGATACAGCTACTTTCATTACCCAAGGCATCCCGATACTTAACATAGACGGTGGCACTTTCATTACTTTGACCAAGACTCCAGGCTTTATTAGTAACAAAGGCTTCCCAGCTACCACCTGTTTCACAACCAGCGGTATTAGTGAGATACATTTCCTGAACTTCAAGAGCACCCAGGCTTAAAGTCACTGCAGTATTATTAGTATAAACAGCACCACCGGCAATGCTTATGGAGGTAGAACCTGGAGGCACATTATCGTAAACAATCGTAAACTGAGTTGCCTCAGCGTTGGTGTTACCCGATGCATCACTGGCCACTCCTGAAGGCACATCAATAGTCAGGGTGCCAGCAGCAGTTGGGGTCAAATCCATGGTGTAGCTATTATTGCTACCTGAGAAGTTAGCGGCGCTACCACCACTGATATTGAGGTCGCCCACCACAAAGCCCGAAACATTTTCACTGAAGGTAAAGGCAACAGACATCACAGCATCATTATTAGGATCAGAGTTAATACTGGTGATCACCACCGTCGGTTGCAGGTTATCATACTGCCAGATATATTCTGTGGCGTTAGCTGCGGTCTGAGCATTACCCGCTGCATCCTGACCGATCACACAGAGTTTCCATGAACCTGGACCGCTGATGTTACCGTTGATATTAAGGCTATGGTCAACCCAGCTATTACTATAGCTGGCTGCCGAACAAAGACTAACACTAGCGATCACGGCATACTGATAACTCACCAGCCCTTCATCAGTCTGAACATCAATATCATAAGCGGCATTATTTGTTGGAGTCACCGGCGTGCTACTTAGCACAGCGGTTGGTGACATTCTGTCATGAATAATAGTATCGTTGATACAACTACTTTCATTGCCTGCAACATCCCGAAACTTGACATAAACGGTGGCGGTTTCATTACTCTGGCCTAAAGTCCAATCTTTGGTGGCCGTATAAGTTTCCCAACCGCCGCCGGTATTACAACCTGCAGTGTTGGTAAGATACATTTCACTGGCTTCAGTAGCACCTAGTCCCAAGTTCACAGCCGCATTATTGATTTCATTGACACCACCAGCGATACTGATAGAAGTTGAAGTTGGCGGTTGGTTATCATAAACGATACTAAATTGATCTGCTGCTGCGTTAGTGTTGCTCGCCGAATCAGCAGCAACCCCAGAGGCAATATCAACGGTAATAGTG
The DNA here is from genome assembly GCA_002725955.1 of Pseudobdellovibrionaceae bacterium. Classification (GTDB taxonomy): domain Bacteria; phylum Bdellovibrionota_B; class Oligoflexia; order Oligoflexales; family Oligoflexaceae. The sequence goes on along the minus strand of PBRN01000022.1, from coordinate 19,087 downwards.
CCCGAGGCAGTAGGTGTAAGGTCAAAGCTATAAGAGTCGTTAGAACCAGCAAAGTTATCAGCACTACCACCAGTCACAGTCAAATCATCAACAGCAAAACCCGAAACGCTTTCACTAAAGGTGACGCTTACTCCTATCAGCCCATCTTTAGTTGGGCTGGTCACAGTAGTAGCAAGCACCACGGTGGGTTGATTATTATCATAGTCCCACGCATGGAAAGTCGCCTCTGTTAATGGCTGGCTGTTATCAGCGGCATCCTTACCGATCACACAAATCTTCCAGGAACCACTGTCACTCAGGTTGCCACTGAGGTTAATATTTTCAGTAATCCAGCTACCATTATAACTGGCGGCGGCACACTCGGCATTACCATCGATCAAGGCATACTGATAGGTTTCAACTCCTTCAGTATTTAGAACATCAATATCATAGGCTGAATCATTAGCAGGACTCACCGGGGTACCACTAAGNGCTGCTGCCGGTGGAATGCTATCATGAATGATTGAATCACTAATACAGCCGCTCTCGTTGCCCAAGGCATCTCGGAACTTACCATAGACGGTGGCTGTTTCATTACTCTGAGCGAGGTTCCATCCCTTCGTCGCNGCAAACGCTTCCCAATTACCACCGGTGGCACANCCTGCAGTNTTNGTGAGATACATTTCNNTCACTTCCGTCGCTGCNAAAGTCAGAGTNACGGCGGTATTGTTAATATGAGAAGCATCACTAGCAATTATAAGTGATGTATCTGTCGGAGCCACATTGTCATAAACGACACTAAATTGAGTTGCTGCNGCATTGGTATTACCCGANTCATCACTGGCGACGCCAGCGGGCACATCCACAGTTAAAGTACCTGCTGCTGNTGGGGTCAATTCAAAAGTATAGCTGCTGTTNGTACCGGCAAAGTTATCGGCAGAACCNCCAGCTATCACAAGATCNCCCATAACTAAGCCGGTGACATTTTCNCTTAAATTAATGGTNACTTCAATTAGGCCATCATTGGTTGGGTTAGAACTGCTGCTAGAAATCAGNACCGTTGGTTGCTGGTTATCATAGAGCCATGTGTATTCGGTTGCGTTGGCAGCCGTCTGGGCATTACCGGCAGCATCCTTACCAAGAACACATATTTTCCATGAACCTGCGCCAGTAATATTACCCTGAATATTATTGGTATTATCNATCCAGGTGTTATCATAGCTGGCAGCAGAACATTGGCCAATACTNGCGATCAGAGCATACTGATAAGTATCGAGACCTGAATCATTCTGGACATCGATACTGTAGGCAGCTACATTGGTAGGACTAANAGGAGTGCTACNCAACACAGCCACTGGAGCGATGCTATCATGCACAATCACATCATTGATACAGTTGGTCTCGTTCCCGGCCACATCCCGNAATTTAGCANAAACNGTAGCGGTNTGATTNGTCTGACCTAANATCCATGGGTGGCTAGCAGNATAAGGTTCCCAAGNNCCCCCTGNAGNACAACCAGCAGTGTTAGTTACATACATTTCGCTAGCATCAGTGGCTCCCAGAGTCAGGGTNACCGCAGTATTATTGATCTCATTCATACCACCGGCAATGCTCAANGAAATGGCGNTTGGCGCCTGATTATCATAAACCATAGTAAACTGATCGGCNGCGGTATTACCATTATCGGCTGAGTCAGCTGCGGCACTGGCTGGGATATCGACGGTAATAGTCCCCGCCGCACTNGGAGTCAGCTCAAAGCTATAACTTNCTCCACTGCCCGCAAAGTTAGCGGCAATGGCACCAGCCACATTAAGATCCTCAAGCANAAAGCCAGTAACACTTTCACTAAAAGTGACGGTCACTGGAATCAGGTTNTCTTTNGTTGGATCGGTGATAGTCGTAGCCATGGTAACCGTNGGCTGNTGGTTATCATAGGACCAGCTNTAAGCGGTAGCACTATTTATGGCCTGGCCATTGCCTGCTGCATCGCGACCAATCACACAAAGTTTCCAACCACCACCGNNGCTTAGGTTATCACTAATATTATTNCTTTCATCNACCCAAGTACCATTATAACTAGCGGCGGCGCAATCAGCTTCTCCAGTAATCAAAGCAAATTGATAGGAAATGACCCCATCATCATTCTGCACATCTATATCATAAGCAGCATCATTAGCCGGGTTGAGTGGAGTTCCACCAAGAATCGCTACCGGCGTTACATCNTCATGAATGATGTCATCACTAGTACAACTACTTTCATTCCCNAAAGCATCACGGAATTTAGCATAAACAGTGGCTGTGGTATTGCTCTGAGCTAGTGCCCATACCTTGGTAGTCTCAAACGCTTCCCAAGTGCCACCGGTGCCGCAATCATCTGTATTGGTGAGATACATCTCACTCACTTCCGTAGCNGCAAGGGTAAGGGTNACACTATTGCTGTTGATATGGGAAGCCCCGCTCGCAATCGTTACCGATGTCGCTGATGGTGGTACATTGTCATAAACAATACTAAACTGGGTGGCTGCGGTATTGGTATTACCCGAAGCATCAACAGCCACTCCTTCAGCAATATCGACAGTGATGGTGCCGGCAGCCGCTGGAGTCACATCAAAAGTATAGCCGCTGTTGGTCCCGGCAAAGCTNGAAGCTGTGCCACCCGNCACTGTGATGTCTGCCAGTTCAAAACCAGTGACNTTCTCACTAAAGTTTACACTGACTCCAATCACNGTATCCTTGGTGGGATCACTGCTGCTGCTGGTTATGAGAGCCGTGGGCTGGATATTATCATAGAGCCAGATAGCTTCAGTAGCATTAGCAGCCATCTGAGTATTTCCTGCCGCATCTTTACCAATCACACACAGTTTCCAGGAACCAGCGCCGCTCACATTATCTGCTATATTTACCCCATGGTCTAACCAGGCATTATTATAACTGGCGCCAGAGCAAAGACCCATACTGGCAACAAGAGCATACTGGTAACTAACAACGCCATCATCGTTGAGTACATCGATATCATAGGCAGCACTATTGGTGGGTGAATCCGGAGTATTGGTAAAAGCAACGACGGGGATGATGCTATCATGGACGATGGTATCACTGATACAGCTGCTTTCATTACCGGCCACATCCCTGAACTTACCATAGACGGTAGCAGTGGCATTACTCTGTCCTAGGGTCCAGGCCTTAGCAGTATCATAGGCTTCCCAAGAACCGCCACCACTACACCCTGCTATGTTCGTGAGGTACATCTCACTAGCACCGGTAGCAGCAAGAGTCAGTGCAACCCCCAAACTATTAATATGGCTGACCCCATCGGCTATTGTCAACGAAGTCGATGTCGGAGCCTCATTATCATAAACTATTGTGAATTGGTTAGAGGTGTTGTTATTCCCTGAACTATCAACTGCTGATCCAGCCGGAACATCAACCGTGATAGTGCCGGCTGCCGTGGGAGTGAGTTCAAAGGAATATCCAGTGTTGATACCGGTAAAGTTGGCAACATTACCACCGGCTACGTTCAAATCATCCACCACAAATCCGGTAACGGCTTCACTAAAAGTGATCGTAACCGGTATAGTTGTTTCTTTAGTCGGGCTGGTGATCTCTGTAGCAATGGCCAAGGTTGGCTGCATGTTATCATACAACCAGGTATATGCTGTTGCCTGACCTGGACTTTGGGCATTGCCCGCCTCATCTTTACCAATCACACAAATCTGCCAGGAACCCTGATCACTGAGGTTACCTGATATATTGGTTCCGGCATCAACCCAAGTGCCATTGTAACTGGCTGCGGAACATTGAGCTTCACTACCAATCAAGGCGAATTGATAACTATCAACCCCATCATCATTTTTCACATCGATATCATAGGAAGCACTATTGGTTGGATTATCTGGAATTTGATCAAGAACCGCTACTGGAGCAACATTATCCTGAATAATGGTATCACTAATACAACTACTTTCATTGCCTAAAGTATCACGATACTTAGCATAAACCGTTGCAGTGCTATTACTCTGAGCTAACTCCCATGATGTATTGGTAGCATAGTTTTCCCAGGTGCCACCCGTCTCGCAACCGGGAGTGTTGGTTAGATAAACTTCACTAGCCCCAGTAGCTGCAAGGCCAAGAGTCACTGTTGTACTATTAATATAATTAGCGCCGCCGGCTATAGTAATTAAAGTATCTGAAGGAGGCACATTATCATAAACAATAGTAAACTGATCTGCTGCTGCATTGGTGTTGCCGGAAATATCAGTGGCACCTCCAGCAGGGATATCAATGGTTATGGTACCTGCTGCTGCCGGTGTAAGTTCGAAGCTATAGGTGTTATTGGTGCCAGCAAAGTTTGCCACACTACCACCAACTACCGTAGCATCACCCAACACGAAACCGGTGACATTTTCACTGAAGGTAACTGTGATATTAATCAGAGTATCATTAGTCGGATCACTGCTAGTCGTCGTAACTACAGCTGTAGGTTGAGCACTATCATAGAACCATACATATTCCGTCGCATTAGATGTAGGCTGTATATTTCCGGCTGCATCCTTACCAATCACACAAAGCTTCCAGGTGCCATCACCACCAAGATCTCCGCTTATATCATCACTGTGATCATCCCAACTTGTGGTATAACTTGCAGCCGAACAAAGGCCTATATTAGAAATAACCGCATATTGATAGCTATTGACCCCATCATCAGTCTGGACATCAATACTATACGAACCATCATTAGTAGGACTGGAAGGTGTCGTTCCTAGAACCGCAAGGGGAGGCACGCTGTCATGAACTATAGTATCGTCAATACAACTACTTTCATTACCAGCCACATCTTGGTACTTGACATAAACCGTAGCGGTGGCATTGTTCTGTCCTAAAGTCCAGCCTCTGGAGGTTGTATAGTCTTCCCAACTGCCACCACCAGAACAACCAGCAGTGTTAGTGAGATACATTTGGCTAGCACCAGTCGCAGCCAAAGTAAGGGTCACACTGGTATTATTAATATGAGTTGCATCTCCAGCAATACTTAAGGAGGTATCAGTAGGTGGCTCATTATCGTAGACGATGCTAAACTGATCAGCAGCGCTGTTACCATTCCCAGAAGAATCAGTCGCAGCACCCATGGGTACATCAATGGTTATGGTTCCAGAACTAGCCGGATTCAAATCAAAGCTATAGCTGTTGTCCATACCAGCAAAGTTAGATGCGTTACCTCCTGCCACAGTGAGATCTGTGACCACGAAGCCAGCAACGTTCTCACTAAACTCTACTGTAACTCCAATCACGCCATCATTAGTAGGACTAGTAACAGCGGTAGATAAAACTACTGTTGGCTGCGAATTATCATAAGACCACGCATATTCAGTGGCTTGCCCAGTAGCCTGGCTATTACCAGCAGCATCTTTACCGATCACACAAATTTTCCAGTTGCCTGATCCGGTTAGATTATCGGCAATATTATCGCCCTCCGCCACCCAACTACCATTATAACTAGCAGAAGAACATAAGGTGGTGCTCTCAATCAAAGCATATTGATAACTCACTACCCCTGTATCTGAGGCGACATCAATGTCATAACCGGCGAGATTAGTCGGGTCATCGGGAGTTCCTGAAATCACAGCTACAGGTGCAACACTATCGTGAATAATAGAATCACTAATACAACTGCTTTCATTACCGAGACTATCACGGTATTTTCCGTAGACGGTAGCAGTGTTATTACTCTGACCAAGGGTCCATGATTTGGTCGCAGTATAATCTTCCCAAACACCACCTGTGCCGCAGCCCGCAGTGTTGGTCAAATACATTTCAGTAGCACCCGTAGCTGCCAGGCTTAAAGTCACCGTAGTATTATTAATATGACTGGCATCACCCGCTATACTTAAAGAGGTCGCAGTTGGCGCCTGATCATCGAACACAATACTAAACTGTGGTGCCGGCGCATTTTCATTACCTGCCGTATCAACACCAGATCCCTGAGGGACATCCACTGTGATCGTGCCTGCACCCGCTGGTGTCATCACGAAATTATACTTTGTATTACTACCAACAAAGTTAGCAGCACTGGCCCCAACCACAGTGACATCACTAGCCATAAATCCTGTGATAGCCTCACTAAAGGTGATCGTAACCGCAATACTACCATCGTTAGTAGGATCACTACTGCTACTGGTTATTTCTACAGTGGGTTGCTGATTATCAAATTCCCAGATATGTTCAGTAGCAGTCATAGCACTCTGCGCATTTTCTGCTGCATCCCGACCTAGCACGCATATCTTCCAAAAACCTACCCCACTGAGGGAGCCAGTAATATTGGTGCTATTGGCATCAACCCAATTACCATTATAATTTGCGGTGGTACATAAGCCTTCGCTATTAATAACCGCATATTGATAGGATTCAACTCCATCGTCTGCTAGCACATCAATGTCGTACAGAGCAGAATTGGTTAGGCTATCTGGGGTAGTTCCCAAAACAGCTACCGGAGCAACACTATCGTGAATGATGGTATCGCTGATACAGCTACTTTCATTCCCAAGCACATCACGGTACTTGGCATAGACGGTGGCTGTGGCATTGCTTTGGGCCAAAGTCCAGGACTTGGTGGTGTCATACGATTCCCAGCCACCAAAAGAACCACAACCAGGTGTGTTAGTAAGATACATCTCGCTAGCACCAATGGCAGACAAGGTAAGAGTCACACTAGTGCTATTAATGTGGCTAGCATCACCAGCAATACTAATCGTCGTTTCAGTCGGTGGTTCATTATCATAAACGACACTGAACTGTTCAGCGACGGCATTATTATTACCAGAAGAATCAAGGGCAACACCAGCGGCGATATCAATCGTAATCGTACCGGAAGTGGTCGGAGTCAGATCGAAACTATAACTGGTACCTGCCCCGGTAAAGTTAGCGGCGGTAGCGCCACTGATATTTAGATCCGAAGCAACGAAACCAGTAACGTTTTCGGTAAAGGTGACCGTAACTGGTATCGAAGCATCACTGGTGGGATTATCGCTGTTACTAGCAAGTTCCACCTCTGGTTGCATATTATCATAAAGCCAGATATATTCCGTAGCTGATGCCGTTGTCTGGGTATTACCAGCTTCATCCTTACCAATCACACAGACTTTCCATGTGCCTGGCCCACTTAAATTACCTGTCAGGTTGGTACTTTCTTCCATCCAGCTGCCATTATAACTACCAGAGGAACACATACTAATGCTATTAATAACAGCATACTGATAGCTGACCACGCCGTCATCACTCAGGACATTGATATCATAAGCTGAGTTGCTGGTTGGGCTGGATGGTGTGTCGCTAATCACCACCACTGGTGGCGAACTATCGTGAATCACGCTATCGCTGATACAACCACTTTCATTTCCTAAACTATCACGGAATTTAGCATAAACATTAACAATGCTATTGGTCTGGGAAACATTCCACGATTTAATCGCACCATAGTCTTCCCAGACACCACCAGCACCGCAATTAGCAGTATTGGTGACAAACATCTCAGCGGCATCAGTAGCGCCAATGGTTAAACTAATTGTTGTTTCATTAATATGAGTTGCGCCACCAGAGATACTCAGAGATAGATCTGTCGGCGGTTCGTTATCATATACAATCGAAAACTGATCAGCTGCTGCGTTGTTGTTGCCTGCATCATCAACCCCTGACCCCACCGGAATATCAACGGTGATTGGCCCGGACACAGAGGGTTGGACATTGACCACATAGTCACTGCCACTGCCAACCAGATTAGCTGCGCTGCCGCCAGAGACAAAGACATCGGCCAGAACAAAACCAGTGACATCCTCACTGAAGGTGATATTTATCGGAATTAATGCATCTTTGGTTGGGTTAGTGCTGGTACTACTCATGGTCACAGTAGGCTGATCACCATCATACTGCCAAGTATATTTGGTTACACTACCAACAGTCTGGGTATTACCAGCCGCATCCTGACCAATCACACAGATTTTCCAGAATCCATCACCGGTTACATCATCACTAATGTTAGTGGCCTGGTCAATCCAACTATTATTATAGCTGGCGGAAGAACAGGCAGCAGCATCAGCGATGACTGCATATTGGTAACTAATCACACCATCAGTTGGTAAGACCGCTATATCATATGCGCTATCTTTAGTGAGAGTCGTTGGCAACTGATCCAAAACCACAGCCGGAGAGATATCATCATGAATAATAGTATCATTGATACAGCTACTTTCATTCCCTAGACCATCCCGGAACCTAATATAAACCTGCGCAGTTTCATTCTTTTGTGCGAGGGTCCATGACCTAGTGGAAGCATATGGTTCCCAGATACCACCGGCACCGCAACCATCAGTATTAGTCAAATACATTTCAGTGGCACCTGTTGCTCCCAGAGTCAGGGTCACCCCACTATTATTGATATGGGTTGCATCTCCCGCAATGCTAATCGAAGTCGCAGTAGGAGGTTCATTGTCATATTCAATAATAAAATCAGTTGCCGCAGTGTTAAGATTACCCGTTTCATCCGAGGCAACCCCAGCCGGAATCGTGACAGCCACAGTGCCAGCCGTTGCAGGAATCAGCTCAAAGGCGTAGCTCAAATCACTACCGGTAAAGTTGGTCATGCTACCACCGGAGACGTTGATCTCACTAGCAACCAAACCCGTAACATTTTCGCTAAATGTGACTGTAACAGGTATCACAGCATCCTTAGTCGGACTATCTGTGGTACTTTCAATCACCACTGTCGGCTGAACATTATCGTGGTGCCAGACATGCTCGGTGGCATCGCCGGCAGCCTGAATATTACCGGCAGCATCCTGACCAATCACACAGATTTTCCAAGTTCCCGGCCCGCTTAAGAAACCTGCAATATTCGTATCTTCATCACCCCAAGTTCCATTGTAACTGGCCGCAGAACAGGTAGCGATGCTAGCAATCATAGCGTATTGATAAGTAACCACACCATCATCTGATTGCACATCAATATCATAAGCATCACTGCTGGTGGGTGTCGATGGGGTACTACCCAAAATTACTACGGGCTTGATATTATCATGAATAATATCATCACTAATACAGGCGCTTTCATTACCAAGGGCATCTCGGAACTTTCCGTAGACGACGCCGGTATCGTTGAGCTGACCCAAAGTCCATGCTTTCACATCTTCATATGGCTCCCAGCTGCCACCGGTACCACAATCTGCGGTATTAGTGAGATACATTTCCGCAACATCCGTTGCCGTGAGGCTAAGAGTCACACTGGTATCATTGATATAACCAACCCCACCGGCAATCGTAATCGAAGTTCCTGATGGAGGGTCGTTATCATAGACGATACTAAATTGTGAAGCCGCTATATTAGTGTTGGCGGCAGCATCAACCGCAACATCTGCTGCAATATCAACGGTAATGGTACCCGAGGCATCAGGTTCCAGGTCAAAGCTATAGTTGCTACCCGAACCAGCAAAGTTAGAAATATTACTACCTGAGGCCACAACATCATTTACTTCGAATCCAGTCACATCCTGACTAAAAGTAACATTCACCTCAATGGGTGAATCATTAGTGGGGTCTACACTATTAGTTGCGATCACAATCGTCGGTTGATTATTGTCATACTGCCAAATATGTTCGGTGGCATCGCCTGCTATCTGAGTATTACCGGCTAAATCTTGGCCAATGACACAAATTTTCCATGCGCCATCATTAGCTAGGTTACCACTGATGTTATCAGCTTCAGTCGTCCAGGTACCATTGTAACTAGCAGCAGAACAAAGACCTTCACTCGCAATCAAAGTATATTGATAAGAGTCCACTCCAGTATCCGGCTGAATATCAAAGTCATAATTGGGGTCATTAGTCAGAACAGGGGGTGTTCCCGCTAGAATTACCTGAGGCGGAATACTGTCATGAATCACATCATCATTGATACAATCACTTTCATTACCTAGACTATCTCGATACTTGACATAAACTATAGCCGTATCATTCGTCTGACCGATAGTCCATGATTTACTAAAGGCAAAGTTTTCCCAAGCACCACCNGCANCGCAACCAGCAGTGTTAGTAAGATACATCTCGGTAGCACCNGTAGCGGAAAGAGTTAAAATNGAATTAATGTTATTAATATGACTAACGTCACCCGCAATCATAATCCCTGTATCTGAAGGNGGTTCATTATCATAAACAATGCTNAACTGATCCGATGCCACATTCGCNTTACCGGCATCATCATTAGCGACATTTTCCGGAATATCNANNGTGATGGGACCAGAAGCTGATGGNGTTAATTCAAAACTATAGTTTGTACCAGANCCAGTGAAATTGCCAANACTGCCNCCGGCAACATTGATCTCACTCATTTCAAAACCATTNACGGGTTGACTAAANATCACAGTCACCATAATCACTGCGTCATTGGTAGGATTAGGGCTAGANCTTTCAATTAAGGCAGAAGGTTTAATATTATCGTACTGCCANATATATTCCGTTGCATTAACAGCAGCCTGGGAGTTCTCAGCTGCATCTCTGCCGATGACACACATTTTCCAGTCNCCTGCATCGGTAAGGTCTCCGACAATATTCTCAGTCTGATTTACCCATTCACCATTGTAGCTTGCGGCAGAACATGCAGCCAGACTACTAATCAAAGCATATTGATAAGNTTCAACCCCATCCACAGTCAAGACATCAATATCATAACNAGGAAGTCCNGTNAGAACCGGAGGTACACCTGCAATCGAAGCTATTGGAGGGATGTTATCGTGAATAATAATNTCACTGATACAGTTACTTTCATTACCTAAAGCATCTCGGTACTTNCCATAGACTCTTACGCTGGTNTTGGTCTGNGCTAAAGTCCAGGTCTTTACCGTNGTNTATGTTTCCCAANTACCACCAGCGACACANCCTTCGGTATTGGTGATGTACATTTGCGCCACATCCGTGGCTGCCAGAGTAAGAGTCACACTTGCGCTATTAGTGTGGGTTGCTCCTCCGGCAATCGACAATGAGGTTGCCGAAGGCGGTGTATTATCAAAATCGATACTAAACTGGTTAGAAGCTGTNTTACTGTTAACNCCATTACCAGCGACCCCTGCTGGAATATCTACCGTATAGGTCTGGGTCTCTACCGGNACAATAAAGAAGCTATAGTTGCTACCACTGCCAGAAAAGTTAGTGATACTGCCACCACTNCTTAACACCACGTCACTGGCCACAAAACCAGTTACNTTCTCACTAAAAGTAACCGTCACTGGTATCGTTAATTCATTNGTTGGATTGCTGCTACTAGTGGCAAGAACNACTGAAGGTTCAACGTTATCATACTGCCAGTCATGNGANGTNGCTTGNCCNACATNCTGNATNTTACCAGCTAAATCNTTGCCGATCACNCAAAGNCTCCAGAAACCTACCGAAGCAAANTTACCGNTCACNTTGGTNGCNTGACTAATCCATACNTCGTTATAAGTAGCGACCGCACAATCAACATCACCTGNAACCATAGCGTACTTATAGGAATCTGCACCATCATCATTATTTATGTCNACATCATAAGCTGCATAAATNGTAGGAGTGGTAAGAGTACCTGCTAGAATTGCTGTAGGCGCNATGTTATCGTGGATAATGCCATCGCTCATACANCCGGTGGTATTACCACCACCATCGCGATATTTTATATAAACTAGATTGGNNGNATTAAGCTCACTAAGTGTCCATGATTTTGTTAAAGCAAACGGTTCCCAAGTACCACCAGATTCACAACCTGCGATATTGGTAATATACATCTCACTGACACCAGTAGCAGTGAGNTTCAAAGTTACNGTTTCNGTATTGGTATAAGCAATATTGTCTGCGATCTGGATAGCNCCATCTGTCGGNGGAGCATTATCAAAGATCATAATAAACTGACTGGCACCGATNTTGGTAAAACCATCTGAATCAGAAGCAGCACCGGGGCCNATGTTAACCGAAATTTCGCCAACTGCNGTGGGGGTTAACTCAAAACTATATTGACTACCAGATCCGACAAAGTTACTAACNTCCGCCCCAGCTACTTGTAAATCACCTCGAGTAAAACCCGAAACGTCTTCACTGAAAACAACCACAACAGGGATCAANCTAATATTTGTGGGAGATGTGATAGTACTAGCCATCGACACCATTGGGCGCTGGGTACTGGTNTAGGANGGCATTGGGATATTTTGATTTATCCCATCGGTTTCCTCGCCAGTGTCTTCACCTTCACCTTCACCCTCCTCGCCGCTTTCTTCATCCTCATTTTCAGGATCTTCNACGGGNTCTGCTTTTCTGAGGTTAGTGTTGGTNTCACCATCCTCGGAAGAACAAGCCAGAGTTAAGGCTAAAGTNAGAAAAAGATGTAGTATCAAAGTGCTACTCATGAGCTCTCCTAAAAACACCCACACAATCGTTCTTTCGGNGGTCNGNCGAGTTTCCATAAAACTACNTGCAAAAATCGTATAAACTACTGTTTTTATTAATATAAAAAGCATGAAAACATGGTAATTTTCGCCGCCAAAAAAATTGATTGTTAAATGATTGTGACCTTTCGGCCTCACAACCACTTAGAGTAGTCTTTTCATGGTAGAAGTCTGATTTGACAGTTTTTTCTGTGCCAAAATCAGAATCATGATTGGTTGGTAATGAAGCTCATCACTAGCTGTGTAAACCTATAATTTTATTATGATTCAACAAAAAGTTATTTTATACCGGTGATGACCAAAGCAAAAAATCTCAAATTCATGCATTTTGAGCAAAGAATTGAGATTTTAAAAAAAACAAAAATAGAGAAAAAGATAACTAATCCGAAATACGAAATCATTAAATGGCAGTTAGCTGATAGAGATATTAGGCTGACAAAAAAACGGAGTTTACCACCAACCGAATTTTTCTCATTCACATTTTCTGGTGCCACCATTATTACGACAAGTCAAATAGCTTTTTGCTTTGCGACGCATCTTATTAAGGTTGTCCGCCTGCACTCCAGTCAAGCCCAGGTTTCCTTCTAACAGTTTTTCATATGCTGGGCCTACTTCTTGTGAAAAATACAAGGCCTGATCTTCAGGCATTGGGTAGTTTTTAAACTTATAGTAGAGTTCAGAAAAGTTTTGAATATTGTTTACAAACTGCGGTGTCACTTCTTTACTATACTCAGAAAGAAATTCCATCGCACCAGCCGTAGCATTGTAGAGAAACTCAACCGGATTGCCAAAATCACCTATATTGCAATCCCAACGCTTGAATCTTTCACCATCAGAACAGTAAATGGGCTTAGTCTCTGGTACTTCACCATAATAGCCCCATCGAATTGCTGTGCGATCATAGCTACCAGGAGGTACAAGCCCGAAATTACTTTGTGCCCTAGTTCGATAGTCCATAACCGAAGAACCAGCAAAAGGTGAATCGGGAGTAACAGAACTGGCAAAATTATGTCGCAGGCCAAGAACATGACCAATTTCATGAGTCAGGACATTTTGAAAATAAAGACGGACGGCAACTCTTAAATTGTCTGCATCATGACCAATATAAAAAGGTACGAATGGGTACTCTCCTGGAATGTTTTCAAAAGTCACTCCACCAATACTGGCAGTATTTTTAAAATGGTTGTAGGCTTTTTGGCTCTGCTGTGTTCTTTCCCTGATTTTTTTGACTGATCCACCATTCATTTTAACGTTACCAGAAATCACTCGACCTTGACCGTCCGTATAAACCGGCGCAGCATAACCAGTAAAACCACCTATATTTTCGTCAAACCATTTCACTACATTATATCTGCGATCACCATAGTGTACATCATCGGGAGCAACTCTGGCTTCGATCACCTCACCATCAAATAATTGATTCCAAACTTCAATAGCAACGATAGCATCATCAACCATGTCCGTAGGATAGTTCTCAAGATAAAATACTATTTTTTCACCATTTGCAGGCAACTGCATTTTTCTAATAAAAATATCATTTTCGATCATATAACCAATATTGTGCACGATACCATCTGCAGCGTACTTTGGTTCAAAACCATTTTCTGTTATCGCCTCTTTTCGATTTAACGACAGGCTCAAAATCAATTGACCTTTTTCTGTTCCTTTTACAAAACCATAAGTAAGATTAGCCTCAATGTTGTCTTCATTAAGCTGAACAACCTTACTACCAAAGCCTTCAGGCGACCAATCGACCAAAACCTTTTCAAACACAGACTCTACGGAAAGAATATTAGTTGGGCGACTAAAATCAATCTTGACCCGATCGCCTTCACGACTGACAGGAAACTTCAAAAAGTCTTTATCTAAAGCAGAAGATAAGTATAAGAAATTGCCTTTAACGGCAAGAGTCACATTATTTTCCAAACTCAAATTCAAAAAGTCTTTCGGCAAGCTGCCTTTGACTTCTATAAAATTCATTTGAAGCAAATAATGACTGGATAGATCTTCAGCATCTAAAAAAGCATGATTCCGATCCACAACAGTCCACTTTGCATTACTTTGGTCAATTTCCGGCAGGCATCCAGCCCAACCTAGGACAACGATCAAAAGGCTAAAAAATCGAATGCTATTGTAATGCACAGACATATAGTTCCTCCCACCAATAGTTTCCAAGCCTATCCTAGATACAGTTACGACAAACTATTTCAGATCTGCAAAAAACTAATTTAGTTAATCAAACCATCGATTGAGTCAATGACAGTTTCACCATAGGAACGTTTTTTAACTTTCAGGTTTAACGAGGTATGAAATCTTATTGTTTTTATTCTAGACTGGTAATTTGACCATTTCATGTGACGATTGAAAATTTTCTGTTCAAACAAATGATCTCTATCTAATAGGCCCTTAAAAGTCCATCGATACATTTTCTTTGAACGTCCTTTGCGCCCATCTAAAAAATCAGCACGAGACTTTAACCGCGCATTTTTCTTCAAAAAAGAAAATCCTCGTGTTTGAGTCGTGAGATTAGTAAAAGAAGATCCTTCTGGAATATAAATCTTTAAAGTAAGGTAGCAACCTTTTCTTCGTGTAATCGTTTTATTTTTTGCATCAGCTTCTAGTGCAAAATTAGAAAAAATAACTGAAAACGATTTCTGATCGGGAGCAACAAGGACATCGGTACTATCTACAGGGCAGCCTTTGCCAGTGAACTTTATACTCTGAATGGATGCCTGATTCGGATCTACAACATTACTAGCATTTCCGGCTTCATTAAGAGCCAAGCTACTGTTCCGTTCTGCAGCTTGATCTTTCAGCTCACTATTTGAGACCTTTGAACCGGCAACCGAATCTGTTGTATCAGAATTTAAATTTTTATTTTTTTTACCTGAGCATCCAGTAAAAAATAAAAATGACACCAAGATCATCATGATTTTTATTTTGTTAATAGGCATAGCACCCCCCCCATTTTTTTAGTTCACCTATATTTGAGCCAGTGAATGGCTTTTTCACCGTGTTCAAATGCAACAACGCAGCCACAGGGGTGATGAAACAAAGAGCTATTAATTATAATTATTTATATATTTTTAAGACGTGAATCACTGTCGTTAAAAAAAACCGATGTCAATTTATTCGTCAAATTTTGACAGCATACACATAAGCTAGCGCAGTAGATGGTGACTATAAAACAGGTTCCATGATGGAAGTGAGTGTCGATGGATTTCCTCTCGCAGAGTCTAACAAACCCTATTCTCAAAATAGAAGATTTTAATAGAACAACATAAGGTACTAATATCTATAACCATATCAAATGATCTAACAAAATTTAACATTGTAACCGAAACGTATCATAGGCTGTCTCATCTAATAATTAAAGGATCTGAAGAATGCGTATTGGAAAGATTATTTTCAGTTCTGTAATCAACCTAGCTTTGTTACAGTCTGGATGCAATAGCGCAGCTCAGTTGACTCAAAACCGCAATAGCAAAGAAAGTAAAGCTGAAGATCAACTGATAGATGAACCAGTTGCTGTTGCCGGTCACTTTCTCAGTTGCATCATTGCTGATGAATATCCAACAGAAGTTGACGCTAATATCGCTTGTGAGATAAATGGACTTCAAGATCCTGAAAGTTTCCCTAAGCCCAAAGAAGCTCTATTGATAAATCTAAATAGCACTGAATCGGTTGAGATTGCCTACGAAGAAAAGCAAAATCAAGCCGCTAAAAAAGTCTATCAAATGACCATTCCAATCATCACTGATGATGAACTTCAGATATTATTAACACTAGAAGATGATCAAGAAATTCGTAGTCAAAATTTTACATTAAAGGGTATTCGCCCCATGCTGCAAGGCAACTTAGTGGCAGATGGAAGCTTTGAAAGCCAATTGGTTCCTGCAGGACAAGCATCGACTCACTTTAGGAATGGCGACCATCCTTTCTGGCAAGTGGAAGCTGGGCTAAACAATGATTGTCCAGATGGAGTTGGGTTACTGGAAATACAAACCCTAACCGCGGGTTCTGTGCCCGCCAGTGCAGATGGCAACCAGCATGTGGAATTAGATTCCGATTGTACAGACAGAAGTTTCGCAGGGGGAAATTCACAAGTTTTTCAAGACATAACGACCATTAGCGGCAACCTTTATCAGGTGTCATTTTTTTATCGGGCAAGACGCAATACCACTCTTGAAAACCTTCGGGTTCAGTTTGGAGAGGAACTTTTGCATGATACCCCGACTACCAACCTCGATTGGCAAAAAAAGAGCTTTCAAGTTCTGGCCACTTCAGACTCAACTCGCATTCATTTCTCGGATACCGGTGTTGATGATAATGGCGGCACATTATTGGACAAAGTTGAAATTTATGACCTAGGCTGGGCAAAGTAAGAGAATCCCACCATCATTGCTAATACATTCTAATCCAGACATTCTCATTTATCTCAGGCATACCATTGCCAACATTGGATGAAAAGACTAAACAGTTGAAACCCCTAATCGATTAGGCTAGATTCCTGTGGGGATTTATTCCATATCAGAACTAAAGTTGAAAATATTTCCCTTTCTGAAAGTCGTTAGAACATCAATCACATGAGTTAAGTATAAAGAGCTTCAGTTATGGACTATCTTGAAAAACATTCGTTCTCTTTGACCCCTGTTGAGCAAAGAATCACTTCGACGCATAAGCCAAAAATTTTGATTCTATATGGTTCGCTCCGTGCAAGATCGTTCTCAAGGCTACTGGCTGAAGAAGCTGACAGGATCCTTAACCATTTCGGGGCGGAAACTAAAATTTTCAATCCGGATGGACTCCCTGTATTTGATAACGACAGAAGCATTGATCATCCTAAAGTAAAAGAACTACGAGAACTGAGCATCTGGTCAGAAGGGCATGTCTGGAGCTCTCCCGAACTCCACGGCAACTTATCCGGAGTGTTTAAAAACCAACTGGATTGGATTCCTCTGACTACCGGAGCCGTTCGACCGACTCAGGGAAAAACACTAGCAGTTATGCAAGTATCGGGAGGCAGCCAAAGTTTCAACGCCGTCAATTCATTACGGCTACTCGGCAGGTGGATGAGAATGATTACAATACCCAATCAATCATCAGTAGCCAAAGCCTACAATGAATTCGATGAAGCCGGTCATATGAAACCATCACCTTTTCGTAATAGATTAGTGGATGTGATGGAAGAGTTGATGAAGTTCACTTATCTCACCAGAGATACCTCTGATTTTCTTGTCGACCGGTATAGTGAGCGACTAGAAAAAAAATAGTTACTCTTCACTTTATTAAGGTAAAGGTGCGATTGATCTGGGCTTATGCAGTTGAGTCATAAAGATAAATCGCTTTACTTTATCTGATGACAAAGCATCCACATAAGCGGTGGGTATACGCTGTTTAAAGGCATCAATATCCTCGATATTTTTCACTTTAACAACTTCTGTAACCAGAAAAAGGTCGTGCCGCATAAATAAAACTTCTTTTTCCAAAGGAAACTTAGAGATTGTTTCAATTTCTACCCCCGAAACCGATTCAATCACTAAAAGCGCAGATTTTTCTTCTAACAAGCCAAAATGAGAAGCAACTGCCGGATCTTTAGAAGTGCTAAGATAACCATCAAAAGCTATCACATGCCCCGCCTCATATTCTTTAAAAAACTTATTGGGCTTACCTGAATAGACAACATCAGAATAGCGTGGAATTTTTAGAGCCTCGATTTCCATCATTTGCACCTGCTGACTCAACCAATGGCCATGAACTCCCCGATAGAGATCATCGTTTATATCCCAATGAGCTCCTCCGGTCCAATCCCACAGCGCAGGGAAATCAGCCATATTGAGTTGCGGTGGATTAACGTTTCCCGGCTGTGCACGAACAATGACTCCACTTCTACCTTGCACAGCACGAGGTGCAAAGCCAACGGAACGAGCAGATGAAGGATAATGACAACGTTTGATCATAGCATTTGTTTGGGATGGCTGAGTTTGATCACACCCTGTATGGATTATAAGAAATATCAAAGCTACCCATCTTATATAGCTTTTAAGAACAAACATAACCTATCCGTATTTTAGCTCTATGGTTCAGAAAATCTGATTAAAAGCGTAGATGTGCAATTTTGGAACCAAAAAACTTAATTCCACACATCGGCCAAAGCGCAGTAAGTAACTATTATCTTTGAGTCAACATAAAATAAAAAGTAACTAAAAATACAATTACCGCTCAAAGTAGCAACAATGTCTAAATATCAGTCGGATCAGACCAAACAGCTATAATGATCAAATCAAAGAAGATCATGACATGCTTGCATTGGTTTTCGATAACCGCCAGTAAACTATCAATAGAGACTATAGTTTACATAGAATGAGCCTTATTTGATGAACACAGAAAACTGTGAGAAATAAGTGACAGGGACAGTCAGGTAAAAATAGAAAATCATCCATTTAATTTCTGGACTATTGGCAGGTGAATTGAACATACAATCAATACTTTTATAACCTGCAAAAAAACACTGGACTTTGTTCAAAATAGACAAAAATACCGCCACTCTATGAGTTATCACTATGAGCACACTACGCTTAAAAAGCTAATGATATTTTACCTGCCTTCATGTTCTGCTTCATCAAGACCGAAGAGGGTTCCAAGTGGGAAGGTTT
>PBRN01000145.1 GCA_002725955.1 Pseudobdellovibrionaceae bacterium | reverse complement strand
TGCAATATGTGAACTTCCGCCTACAGGCAATGCCGTTGAACTCTGGATTCATACATATGTCAAAGATGACGCATTGAGGCTATTTGGATTTCTTTCGGCCAGAGATCGCTCTGCTTTTGAAATTCTGATTTCAGTGAATGGTGTAGGTCCTAAGGTGGCATTAGCTATTTTGTCAACGCTTTCTGTGCCTGTAGTGCGCCAAGCTGTGTTGAAAGGCAAGACAAGTATTTTTGAAAATGTACCGGGTATTGGCAAAAGATTAGCTGAGAAAATTTTGGTCGAACTTAAAGCGAAACTTCCTAAGTTGCAGAATGCAGTTTCCTTAGGGCTCCCAGAGCAGGAAGTGCAGCTAGATATGGATGAAATCGAAGATCAACTGATTGATGAAGATAGCGATGAGTTAGTATTTGATGATATTCGCTCAGCCCTTGTCAATCTTGGCTTTACTGACAAAGTAGTCCTGCCTATTATTGAGAAGTTAAAGGAGAATAATTCCGATAGAGAGTTCAATGCCTTGCTAAAAGAGGCTTTGCTGTTACTTCGTGGAGGTGTGACAAAACGAGGTGGTAAGCCAAAGTCTAAGAATCTTCCCGAGAAAGATTTGGTGCAGGGAGAATTATTTTAGCATCAAAGAGGCCAGCCTATGAATATAAGTGACTCAGATTCAAATAGTGTGTCTATCGAGAGAGTGGTTTCATTAGGTGAGAATGAAGAGGATCTTATCCAAAGGCAAGAGCCTTCTTTAAGACCAATGTCGTTCGATGACTATCCTGGACAGGAAAGAGCCAAAGATAATTTAAAAGTATATGTAGGTGCAGCGAAAAAGAATGATCGTGTATTAGATCACGTGATTCTGCACGGACCTCCTGGCCTTGGCAAGACAACTTTGGCTCGGATTATTGCTAACGATTTAGGTTCGTCATTTCATCAAACTAGTGGGCCCGCTATTGATAAGCCGGGTGATTTAGCTGGCATATTGGCTGGTCTGGAGGCGGGCAGTATTCTCTTTATTGATGAGATTCATAGGTTATCTATTGCGGTTGAAGAAGTTTTATATTCGGCAATGGAAGACTTTTTTGTAGATATTTTGGTGGGACAAGGACCAACAGCAAGGGCCTTGAAAATGCCTATTAATCCATTTACTTTGGTTGGCGCAACTACCAAAATGTCATTATTATCAGGCCCCTTCATGAGTCGCTTTGGGATTCAAGAGCGCTTGGAGTTCTATGACAAGAATTCTTTGGCGGAGATATTGAAGCGCAGTGCTCATTTGACCAATATTGCGATTACAGATACTGCTGCTGCTGAATTAGCGCAACGCTCGCGCGGCACTCCTCGAGTGGCTAATCGTTTTCTTAGGCGAGCCCGGGACTTTGCCGATTTCCATGATAGATCAGGTTTGGACTTTGAATCAGTAAGTATAACCCTCGATAGGTTGGGTGTTGATAGTGCCGGGCTTGATCAAATGGATCGGAGGTTGCTGGTGACAATTCGCGATAGGTATGATGGAGGTCCGGTTGGAGTTGAAACTTTGGCGGCGACGGTGGGTGAGGAGAGATCGACTGTTGAAGATGTATATGAGCCGTATTTATTACATCTAGGTTTTCTCAAACGTGGTCCTAGGGGCAGAGAGATTACGGACCTAGGTTATCAACACTTAAATAATATAGAAACTGTCGTGAGAGATAATTCATAAATATCTTGAATTTTTACCTTAATCTTTGTCCCAAGCTGTTGCCTTAAAATTGTTGATTTTTCATTGGGAGAGTCACTATGGATTCATTGTATTTGATTGTTCTGGGTGTGATTCAAGGAATTGCAGAGTTTCTGCCGATTTCTTCGTCTGCTCATTTAATTGTGGTCTCAGCTTGGATGAATGATGGTCAGCCATTGACCTTAGCTCAAAATATAGGTCTTCATTTAGGCACTCTTTTTTCCGTTGTTGTATACTTTTATCGTGATTGGTTGAATATATTATATGCTCTCAAGGATCGGATATTTAAAGGGAGCTCTAGTCATGATGCTAATGTTCTATTACCTGCTCTAATTATCGGTTGCATTCCTGCTGGTATTGTGGGGATTTCGGCGCAGAGTTGGATTGAACGTGAGTTTCATCATCCGTTGTTTGTTGTGGCTCCTTTGGTAGTGGTTGGGTTCTTTATGTGGTGGGGCGATAAATCTTGTCCGCAGGAGAGGGGCTTAAGTCAACTTAATATTAAAGATGCCATTATCATCGGCTTGTTTCAGGTAATTGCCTTGATACCGGGTGCGTCTAGGAGTGGAGTCACCATTTTAGGTGGGCGACTGTTGAAACTAGATCGTGATGCGTCTGCGCGCTTTTCTTTTTTGCTGGGTACACCGGTTATGGCGGGGGCTGCTCTATTAAACCTTGACGAGCTGGCTCAAGTCGCTGCCCATGGTGATTTTTATTTGGGCATGATCACGGCTTTAGTGACTGGGTTGGTAAGTATTAGGTTTTTATTGGCAATGTTTCGAAAATATGGCCTATTGGGCTTTTTCTTTTATAGAACATTACTAGCTTTAGTAGTATTGGTTACCTTCTGGCCTAACTGATATTTTTATTAGTGCTTTTTTGGGCCTCGTTGTCATGTTGACGCTTGGGTTTACTATGAATGAATTGCGCAAAAGTATATGGGGGCGATTGTCTGCCCTGGCATTTATTTTCCTCATTATTATTGGAAACATTTGGTTTTCTTATTATATCGTTGGGCAGGAAATTCCTTGGTGGTTAATCGATAGCTTTTATGCTTCAGCTATCGTTGCGCTTGTTGGGTTAATAGGGATGATAGGCAAGTTTTTGATAGGTAATCCAACTGAGGAATCTGACGATGATGACTGATCTTCGTTTGACATTTGACTGCGGAACAATCTTATTGGATGGTGAGTTAGGTAAAAATCTCGAACTCGATTACCCTGCTGTAAAATATGATAACAGAACTGGTTGCTACCGAGCTCCTGCTCGTAGTTATCGAGAAATAGTCTTGCAGCTGACTTCTGAGTCTCGCAATGTCGTAGATAATGCCCGTAACTATTCTAAGTTGGATCTCAACTTCAAAAAAAAAATTGAACCACGTGAGCATCAGACCCAGGCCATAAAATCTTGGCAGGATAACGGGTATCAGGGTGTTATTGAGTTACCAACAGGTGCTGGAAAGACAATACTCGCTGTTATTGCAATGGGTTATGTTGGGCGCCCAACGCTTGTAGTTGTTCCTACTATTGATCTGATGGAACAATGGTGTGCGGTGCTTTCAGAATTTTTCGATGTACCTATTGGTATGTTGGGTGGGGGCAAAAAGGAAATTAGGGACATAACTGTTTCGACTTATGATTCTGCCGTATTGAATATTGAGACGATAGGAAAAGACTTCGGCTTTCTCATATGTGATGAATGTCATCACTTACCAGCGCCTCAATATCAAATTATTGGAGAGGCCTCTATCGCCCCATTTAGAATGGGGCTCTCAGCTACGGTTGATAGAGTAGATGGTAAAGAGTCTTTGATCTATAGATTGTTAGGACAAAAGATTTTTGTTGGTCAGATTGAAGATTTGGGTCCGAACGTATTGGCTCCATATGATGTAGTTTCAATTGAAGTTCCGATGAAAGCTGGCGATCTCGCGAGGTATCAAGAAGCTAGAGATATTTATTTGAAGTTTGTCAGGGCTAACAAAATAAACTTCAGTCAGCCATGGGGTTGGCAGGATTTTATTCGAAAAGCGGCTCGATTACCTGGAGGCCGAGATGCCCTGAAGGCCCATCGGTTACAGAAGCATATTGCACAGGCTAGTGAGGCGAAGCTTGAGCATGTTTGGGAAATTTTACAGAAGCACAGGTCAGACAAAACGATAATTTTTACGGAAGATAATAAGCTTGCTTATAAGATCGGCCGCTTGTTTCTTTTGCCCGTGTTAACCCATCAGACAAAGCCGAAAGAACGAAAATATTTTTTGGATAGTTTTCGTCAGGGGACATTATCCGTATTAGTTACTTCNAAAGTNTTGAATGAGGGNGTTGATGTTCCTGANGCTAGTGTAGCTATTATTGTTTCTGGTGGTAGTAGNGTGAGAGAGCANGTTCAGCGGTTAGGGCGGATTTTGCGTCATCGAGAAGGTAAGANGGCTGTTTTTTACGAANTTATNTCTAGAGATACTAGNGAGACTGCAGCTAACAAGCGGAGAAAACAGCATTATGCTTACCAAAGATCAAATTAAGTATTTTCATCGAAAAGGTAAGNTCACTCCCAAGCTTATTGATACTTCTGATAAGGAATTAGTTTCAATGGCTGAGGATATGATACAGATCTTTAAGCTTCGACAGGGATGCACTTCTCAATCTTTAGTATCGGACTTAGAGGACCTTGAGTATNTCGACCATAGTCTTTTTNCGTCTTTNAAAAAATTACTGGAAGATCGATGTTCTTACGATGATTCCGCANCNNTGAGCGAAATTCGGCAAAATTGGCTATCGATTTCTGAAAAGTGCCGTCAGGAAAGTGATTTGAAAATTACTAGTTTTGAGAGNTTGGTTGAGAAAGAAGCTGGTGTNCCAATAAATGAACTTAGATCTCAGCTTTATGCCGATTTACCGGAATTTAAAACTATCNANAAATTTAAAGATATTGANGGGATAGGTCTATTGCATAGATATAATNTGGCNCTTTTACAAGGNCTCGTCTTGCATAGCAGTGAGATTTCAATATCTCTGGCATCNGATCAATTGAGCCAATATCGNGGCCTTTTGNGGTTGCTNAGATTTAATCGATTGTTAGGAAAAATAGGNAAAAGTGAATCGGTTAAAAAAGGTTATACGCTCACTATTAGTGGTCCNNTNTCTTTATTTCAGAGCTCTCAAGCGTATGGTCTTCGATTAGCTAATTTTATTCCTTGGATTATGCATTTTNCAGAATGGTCNATTTGCTCTGAGCTAATGATTAAGAAAAAAAAAGGNGTATTAAGTATAGATCATACNTCCGGTATTAAAACCCACTATAAGGAACCTTCCGGTTATATACCTCNTGAATTTGCATCATTNTTAGATTTTTTCCAGGGNNATTCCAAGGAGTCNGGTTGGAAAGCNTTNCCTGGTAATGAAGTTTTAGATTTGGGTAAACANAACTGGTCTTTCCCGGACTTTACTTTTGTNGGGCCAGATAGGCAGAAAGTGCATTGTGAGNTNTTTCACAAGTGGCATAAGGGGGAAGTTAGTCGACGGTTAACTGGCCNAAAAGGTCATCTAAATCAGATTTTATTGATNGGTTTATGNAGTAGTTTTAAGAAAGATNATGAAATTTCAAATTTNGTAGATGAATCNCTGTCTAAAAACGGAAAGATATTTTGGTTCAGGGATTTCCCANCNCCCCGGGTACTATTAACCCAGCTGCAAGGGGTAAGTGANNAGTGTTAAATGATATAATCCTGATAGGGTGTANTAATGACTTANATTGATACTGTGTTTGAAGGCCGGGAGGTATCCTTGAGCTCATCCATTAATTCAAAAATAAAAGAGAAGGAGCAGGAACTTCTNAAGCTTAAGTTACAGGCTGATGGAGANGATGATCCGGATNCGGATGATGAAGGATCTGTTCTNGGTGAGGGTGANCGTGCGGAGGGTAATAATGCAAAACCAGNTTCNATGACCGATCGTTTAATAGGGACACTGGAGGAAGCNACNGGTAAAAGGCTNTTGATTTGTATAAAAGGCTATCCTGATCCAGATAATATAGCCACCTCTCTAGCNCTCTCTTTTTTAGCTTCTCAGTTTGATATTCAATCAACGATAATCCATTTTGAGCAAATATCTCANCACGAAAATAGAGCTTTAGTTAAGAAGTTAGACNTNGATATTGANGAATATTCCGAGCAATTCGATTANGGTAGTTATGANTATTATGCGATAAATGATTCTCAGAATGTTGAGTTGCCGATTAAGNTACCTGATAGTTGTAAATTACTGGTATTTGTAGATCATCATAAAAAGNTNGGTACNATATCAGGATTATTTNTTGATATTAGAGAGGATGTTGGTTCTACNTCGGCGATTTATGGCGANTATCTTAGCGATCCGAGATTAAANTTTACGGGCGAAAATACNGATCAAACNAAAATTGCAACGGCATTGATGCATGGTGTGAGGTCAGATACTGATAACTATGTAAATGCTACTCCTCTTGATTATAAGGCTAGTCGCTTCCTATCTAGATCTGTGGACAAGGACCTTTTATTTTTAATTTCGCGGCAATCGATACCGGCTAAAACAATGGATCTCACACAAATTGCACTCCAGAGGAAAGACATTAAAGGCACGTTTATGTTTTCTGGGGTGGGGTATGTGAGGGAAGAGGATAGAGATGGGATTGGTCAATGTGCCGATTACTTGCTGCATAGAGAAGGAATCGATACTGTAGTGGTTTTTGGTGTAGTTGGTGGCGGTTTTATTGATGGCTCTTTGAGAACCAGGTCGCATACCCTTGATCCTGATAAGTGGATCAAGGATGTTTTTGGGCAAGACCAGCATGGTGTTTTTTATGGCGGTGGGCGCAAAGATAAGGGTGGCTTTCAGATTCCTTTGGGAGTCTTTGCTCAGTGTGGAGATCGTGAGCTGTTATGGATATTGATTAAGAAAACGATTGATGAGCTTTTTTACAATAAGATTGGTATTGAGGATACTGAGAGCATGGGATCTGATTAACCCATTAAATCTGAAAGTTGCTTCGAGCTATATCCAAGAGTATCTTTGATTCGCCTTTAGGTCTTTTCGAGGCAAGGTCGCAAGTATTATCCCCAGAATTTATTTAGCTTTACTTTCCAATATCATGGTAACCGGACCGTCATTTATTAGAGATATCTTCATATTTGCCTGGAATTGACCAGTTTCTACGGTTATTCCGCTTCTCTTAAAAGCTTGTACTGATTTTAACCATAAAGTTTCTGCTTTTCCTACAGGTGCTGCTTTTTGAAAACTAGGACGATTCCCTTTTCTGCAGTCACCATAGAGTGTGAATTGGCTTACCAATAGCAGGCTTCCCTTGATGTCTTGCACAGATAGGTTGAATTTATTTTCTTCATCTGGGAAAAGTCGAAGTTTGAGAACTTTTTGACAGACATACTCGATATCCTCGTCGTCATCGGTTTCTTGGAAGCCTAATAGCACTAACCAACCGAAACCTATCTTGCCAATAGTTTGTTCGTTGGTGGTAACAGATGCCTCTGAAACCCTTTGTAAAATAGCTCTCATGATTTACCTTTATAAAACATATATAACAGTCTTTTTTGCATTCCAAGATATAAATATTATCAGTACCAGTAGTAAAGCTGGGCCGATTGCAGAGACTGCAAAGTTGAGGTAGGCTTCCTCCCAGTGGTGAAGGCTTATAGTAAAAGAGGAGGGCCTTTTTTGTCTATAGTGAAAAGGCGGTTACTGACAGTAGTGATGGATGGTGTTGGTGAAACGGATTCTGATTTTGGTAACGCCGTTAAATTAGCATGGACGCCTGTACTGGATCGCTTAAAAAAATATGCGTTATATACAAAGGTGAAAGCTCACGGAAGCCATGTGGGTTTACCTTCTGATGCAGATATGGGAAATAGTGAGGTCGGCCACAATGCTCTGGGTGCTGGAAGGGTATTTGATCAAGGGGCGAAGCTTGTCCGCAATGCGATGACATCGGGTGAAATTTTTAATGCCTCAGGCTGGAAAAGCCTCCTCTCCAATCTTTCGGGTGCTGGAACTTTGCATTTTATCGGTTTGCTTTCTGATGGTAATGTTCATTCGCATCAGGATCACCTGCACCAGTTGATTGAACAAGCTAAAAAAGATGGTGTGAAGTGTGTCCGTCTCCATTTGCTTCTGGATGGTCGTGATGTTGGCGAAAAATCCGCTGAGATTTATATTCATAGATTGGAAAAGGTGATGAATCATCTTCGATCTATCTCTTTTGATGTCAAGGTTGCATCAGGTGGCGGGCGTATGACAACTACAATGGACCGCTATGATGCTGATTGGAGTATGGTTGAACGTGGATGGAAGGCCCATGTTTTAGGTAAAGCTGAGAATCGGTTTCTATCGATAGGTCAAGCTATGTCTGTTTTTCGTGAAGATCCAGAGTTGGGTGATCAGTATCTTCCTGCTTTTGTTATCACAGATAAAGACAGTAAACCTGTTGGTACAATCAATGATGGAGATGGTGTCGTCTTTTTTAATTTTAGGGGTGATCGATCAATTGAGATATCGAAGGCTTTTACTGAGAAGGACTTCTCTGTATTTGATCGAGAACGTTTTCCCGATGTGCATTATGTTGGGATGATGGAATATGATGGGGATGAGCATATTCCGGGCAATTTCTTGGTGCCTCCTCCTGCTATTGCGAATACTTTAGGAGAGCAGTTTGCTTATTCCGGTATAAAACAGTTTGCTTGCAGTGAGACCCAGAAGTATGGGCATGTTACATTCTTCTGGAACGGCAATAGATCAGGTTTCTTTGATCCTAAAATCGAGGAATATGTTGAGATACCTTCGGATAATATTTCTTTTGATAAGAGACCAGCAATGAAAGCTTGGGAGATTACGGAAGCTACCATTGATCGTTTAAAACGGGGTACATTTGATTTTGGCAGGATAAATTTTGCCAACGGAGATATGGTTGGTCATACAGGTAATCTAGGGGCATCAGTTGCTGCTGTGTCTGTTGTGGATTTGATGTTGGGAAAGCTGGTTTCAGCATGTGAGGCTACGGACACAATTCTTGTTGTTACATCTGATCATGGTAACTGTGATGAAATGTACGAAGGCAAACCCATTCTTGGTTGGAGAGATTTGTTGCCGGATCAGCTACCTCCCCCGAAGACATCCCACACGCTCAGTGATGTACCTTTCATAGTATACGATCCAAGGGGAAATGATCAGTATCAGCTGGCTGATGGTCAGTTCTCTATTGCTCATTTTGCCGCAACTGCGCAGGCTCTGATGGGTCTGTCCGTTAATAATGACTTTTTACCACCAATTATAGAGGTCAAATAGTGGCGTATGATAATTCTGAAAATAACTGGGACAAAGAACTTAATCTTGTGGCTGAAGAAGCAGGCGAGCTATTTAAGGAATTTGTTAAGGTTGTTGGGGCTCTTCGCAATCCGAAGACGGGGTGTCCTTGGGATTTGAAGCAGAATCACCTGACTTTGAGAAAGTATATGCTTGAGGAGGCCTATGAGGCTGTAGAAGCGATGGGGCGTAATCATAGCCAAGACATGCAGGATGAGTTTGGTGATGTGTTGTTGCAGGTAGTTCTAAATGCTCAAGTGGCAATGGATCATAAGAACAGCGATATCAGAAAAGTCCTCGTTAGTATTACTGAAAAAATGAAGCGTAGGCACCCTCATGTTTTTGGTGGCGGAGAGTTGGCAACAGCCGAGCAAGTGAGTGAGCAATGGCAGAAGATTAAAGCCGAAGAGAGAAAAGGTTCTGACGGCGGAAATGGTGTGTTTGAAGGTGTTCGGGATACTCATCCGTCTACAGCGCAGGCCTATGAAATTGGTAAGGTTGCCAAGCAGATTGACTTTGACTGGCCCAATGTCGAGACAGTATTTGACCAGTTCCAATCAGAAATAGTCGAGTTAAAGGCGGAGCTCGGCAGTCAAAGTTCGGATCGCCTAGAACTTGAGCTAGGTGATGTTTACTTTTCCCTAGCGCAGTTATGCCGTCATTTGAAAATCGATCCTGAGATAGCTTCTAATTCTGGAAATATAAAATTTCTTAACCGGTTTAAGTCGGTGGAGGCTTTATCGAAAGCTAAGGGTCTAGACATTCGTACTGCTTCACGCAAATTAAAAGAAAGCCTCTGGCAAGAGGCTAAGCGTCTCGAGAACAAAGATTAGTAGATAATATGACTTGTTATATCAAGCGACACTGNTTNAAGNNCGNCNTNATGNCGCCGTTATCTACTTCTTTGAANCTGNAGATTTTCCNGTCTTTTTCTTGGTCGANTTCTTAGGCATTGGCGCAGGCTTGCCTTCTTCGATTAAGCGTAATAGCTTCGCCAAGCGACCAACTCTTCTTGNGACTGTATTGCTATGCAGGATGCCTTTATTTGCAGCCTTAGANAGCATAGATTGAGCTTTAGTGTATAGCTCTTTTATAGAGTCTTTTCCTTCTCCGGATTCAGCAGCTGAACGAAATTTTTTCACTGCAGTTCTTACGGATGAAAGATACTGAGAGTTTCTCTCATTTTTTCTTTTGGTGATTCNAATTCTTTTCTTTGCCGATTTGTGCTGTGCCACTTTAATTCCTTTGTACAGGTCATTAGGAAGGTAGCAGATACCAATCGTGACTAAGAATGTCAAGAAAAACGGTTTNNTTTGAGNCTTTGNATTNGTAAGTATANGTAATTAAATAAGAAGATTAATTTTTAGGGCTAGTCCNACTCCTTTTGCTATTCGTCCCCTNGTGATTTTCTCGCCGCTTGAGTANGANCCTNTTCCATTNAATTTTGCCCAGATAGTTCCCCATGCAATTTCTACNTCAGGATATAGCTCAGTTACTCTGAACAGACCCCCTGAGATACANGTACCTCTGAGGCTATANCTACCTTTNTAGCTGTTGAANCCNGTTTCCTGGAAAGGNCCGATTGANGAATGGAGCAGCCAGCCNGGTGAAATANGCCACTCTGACAANATGCCGGAGTGNAGTTGATAGAACTCTTGCCCTGTNTGGGATCCTGTTGCCATAGTTCGCACTCCAATGGCNAANTTTCCAATNCNTTGGACTATATCGAATACTGANCCNGTCCCTCCGTATTTCTGNCCAGTTTGATTGGTNTAAATNATTTGGCTGTTAGCGGTTAGGCNGTGTGCATANGGAGCGNTAAANAGCACAAACTGAAGTAACAGAAGAATNCGAATATTCATAACAACANGTCCTNGTTAATGTGTGGAACATGTTTTGTTTCGGTGGATTGGTTGGGATCGAGAGAGCAGAATCTGCCTATAAAAAAAAGCATGGNGNAAAAATCCCCATGCTTTTGAANTTATTAATAATTATNCGNTNAAAAANTATGCNGANCTACTAAACTATTTCATTTAGNTGCNTTTANNNGCATTTATTTTCTTCAGAATTCTGGCTTTTAGTTTAGCGATTCCTCTTCGGCGCCGCATTTTNGCTGTTCGGCGATTATCACCCCGGCCCATTATTTACCTCCAGATTTACTTTAATTTAATGTTGTTTCGNTTNGCAAATACATCCAATCCGACTTTGTCGATAGTGCGGATCGTGGATACAGCCACTTTCAGAGTTACAAATTTCTTNAGGCTTGGAGACCAAAATCGCTTAGTCTGCAGGTTAGGGNGAAATTTGTGCTTTGTTTTGATNTTAGAGTGAGAAACTCTGTGTCCGCTNTGAACNCCTTTTCCTGTCAGTTCACATCGTCTAGACATGGATTAGTCCTCCTTCNCTGGGCTTGATGAGTCATCACTATGAGCTNTGCTTTCATCTCGGCCACCTCTTGAATCTGGTCTANTGCTNGGTCTTCGCAGGTCGACTATGAGGACGGCTAGCACCCATGCTTGAAGATGCGATAGCAGACATCTCAGCTGCAAAGCTTCTTTCTTGTCTGTGTGCAAGNGAATATGGNAGTAGGGATAAATANCTAGCNCTTTTGACTGCCTTGCAGATTGCTCTNTGTTGTTTTGCTGTTGCTCCCGAAATTCNTCGAGGNATTATTTTGCCTCTATCGGTAATAAATCTCTTTAAGACATCAGGATCTTTGTAATCGATAGTGATATTAGGATCTAATGTTCTTTTNCGTCTGAACAAAAGTCGACGCTTTTTCTTNGCGTATGCCATTGATTAAGNAACTCCATTCTTGTTAGGTTCGAGATAACTTTTCTTTATATTTCGGAAAGTTAACGGCGACTTCGCTGAAATTAGGAAGTTACCAATGAACACNAATTACAAGGGAATAGGAACCTANCTTATAATGACACTATAGGCAAGGGAATTACATTGATGTATCACAGGTTTTACATGAACGATAAGGCTGTTNTANANGGNNTGGGGTAGAGTTTTGGGTGATGATNTATGTCAATTAGAAGTNGCNNTTCCGTTACCTTTGCANGGGACCTTCACATATAAATGTGATCATGTAGTGACTCCCGGTACGAGGGTTCTCGTTCCTTTTGGCGCAAGAAAGATNATTGGTGTTGTGATGGAAGAATCCGTTGCNGCAATNNATTCNGATCGCAAACTCAAAAAAATNATTNANGTGCTTGANNNTAGCCCTAGCTATAGTNNGANCATGNTCAANATGGCTCGATGGATGTCTCGCTATTACCTAGCTCCACTTGGGGAAGTTTTANGGACNATGCTTCCTGCTAGTCGGCAGAAGATGGTAAAGAAAAAGGAAATTTTTATTGAGNCGAAAGGCNTAGATCAAGCTAGTTTAAAAGAGACTNCTGAAGGTGATTTTCTNGCAGAATGCTTCAAAANTAAGAAATTTTTATCNGAAGCTGTATTCAAAAAGAAGCTGAAGGCTTGGCCGTCTAGTGACCNGATTACTGNTGAGCGNTTGATTAAAANTGGTTTCATTTCAGAAAAAANTTCTCAGTATATTGGTCGAAAAGAAAATAAGTNACAAANAAATNTAGGNCCGATTCGTGNGGNCTCTCCTGGTTTTCCTTTGACTCCNGAGCAGNGTCATGCAGTTCAAGTNATAAAAGAAGAAGGTCTATATTCTTCGAATAGTATTCCCTTTTTACTATGGGGAGTAACTGGNTCTGGTAAGACCGAAGTTTATCTGAAGTTGTTTGANGCTTTAGGTGAGAGCGANCAGGCGTTAATGCTGGTTCCTGAAATTTCGNTGACGCCTCAAATGACNGCTCGCATCGGAGAAAGATTCCCNGGGCAGGTAGCTGTGGTCCATTCTAATATGACTGAAAGCAAACGTTGGCTAGANATGCAAAAGGTGGTGTCGGGNGAAGCCAAGATATTGTTAGGTCCTAGATCGGCAGTTTTTTGTCGCTTTCGATGCTTAAAATTGATTGTAGTCGATGAAGAACATGATGGTAGCTATAAGCAGAATACTGGTGTGACTTATAATGGCCGTGATATAGCTATTCTTCGCAGTTCATTAGAGGACCTTACCGTTGTATTGGGAAGCGCAACACCTTCCTTAGAGAGTTGGTATCATTCGAAAACAAACAAGTATAGAGTGCTGTCTCTTAAAGAGAGGCCCAAAGGGTCTTCTTTGCCGGCAGTAGATTTGTTGCGCCCCCCTTTGAAAAGAGTGGTTTCAGATTTGTCCGATCAGGTGAATGGGCTGTTTTCTACTGAAATAATTGATGCTCTGAAGGAAAACCAATGTGCTGGTCACCAGGCCATCGTCATCGTAAATCGGAGAGGTTATGCTTCATTTTTGTTGAATCTGGATGATAATAGCCCATTACTTTGTCCGAGCTGCAGTATTAGTCTAACTGTTCATGATTACAATACTGAACTTAAATGCCATTACTGTGGTTACACAAAGTCTGTAAATTCGGCTACGGCGGGCAAAGGGGAAGAGCAATTTAAAGTCGTAGGATATGGCAGCCAGCAAGCAGAGCATTATCTAAAACATCTTTTGCCGGGCGCAAGGGTGTGTCGAATTGATTCTGATTCAATGCAAAAGAAAGGGGCGATGGAAGCTTCTTTGTCAGATTTTAAAGCTAAGAAAATTGATATTCTGGTGGGTACTCAGATTCTGGCGAAAGGGCACGATTTTCCGAATGTTACTCTTGTCATTCTTTTGGAGGTAGATCAAACCCTTAATTTGCCAGATTTTCGTGCTGGAGAAAGAGGCTTTCAGTTATTGGTTCAGTCCTCAGGCAGAGCTGGCAGAGCAGAACTTGCAGGTAAAGTAATGATACAGACATTTAAGCCAGACCATGCAGTTCTGGCGTCAGCTATGTTGCAGGACTATGAGAGCTTTGCGATGAGTGAACTAAAGTTTAGAGAAGACTTAGGCTATCCTCCTTATGGTCGGATGATTGCGATTGACTACTCGAGTCGCTGTGAAAAAACCTTAGATGCTTTTAATAGTGTTGTAAAAAAATGGTGGGAAGAAGTAGATCATCGAGATCCTAAAATAGCTATTTTAGGGCCAGCTGATCCGCCGATTAGTTTGGTTAGAGGCAGATATAGGAAAAGTATTTTTATGAAATCCCACCAATCTGATCTCCCAGCCTTGCATGAATCGGCTAGGGGTTTTCAGGCAGCATTCAGTGTTTTACCGAAGGATATTCGGATGACTATTGATGTAGATCCTCAGTCCCTTCTTTAGAATGCACAGCACAAATATCTGTTAGATATTTGTGCTGTGCATTCATATAGTGAAATAACCAAAAAATGACTTTTATAGGACAAAAATTGCTGTGCTTCGGTCTGTGAGTAGTGTGGTATTTTATTTGCGGAGCTGGTAACTTAGAGCGGGATCTGCGGAGCTTTAATGCCGCCCCTTGAAGGGTGTATTAATTTACACATAATGGATATAGAATATTCATTCGAGATGTATCGGCGAGACTAATTAGAAACGACCAGAGGTAGACTATGAAAATTGAAAATATGGCGGTGTTAGACCAGCTGGTGACGAATTTAACAGAAATGAAATTGTTGGAAAGTAGAACATTGTTTATTTCTGAAGGTATAAATGCAGCTGTAGCCAAGACGGTAGTCAGCCAATTGCTCGCATTAGATATTGAATCGGATAAACCCATTCATATGTATCTCAACTCTCCTGGTGGTGAAGTAAATAGCGGATTCGCAATATATGACACGATGCGATTTATTAAATCAGAAGTAAAAGTTATTACGACAGGGCTTTGTGCGAGTATAGCCACAATTATAAACTGTGGCGCACCAAAGCAGCATAGATATTCAACCCCTAATTCTAAGTTTCTAATTCATCAGCCACTGATTGGTGGTCAGGTCCAGGGGCAGGCCTCTGATATTGAGATTACGGCTCGAGAAATTATTAAAACTAGAGCTAAAATCAATAAGTTACTGTCAGATGAGTGCGGTCAGTCTCTTGGGAAAGTCGAAGAAGATACGACGCGGGACTATTGGATGAGTGCAGAGGAAGCGGTCGAATATGGACTTGCTTCTAAGATTATTGAGAATATTTCTGATATAGCTTAGGTATCTTTCTTGTGCCATTTCATGATTTGAGGTAGACACGAGGTTCCTCGTGCCTAGGCGAAGGTGGTGAAATTGGTAGACACGCTAGTCTCAGAAGCTAGTGTCCGCAAGGACGTGGGGGTTCAAGTCCCCCTCTTCGCACCAGCAAATTCCCCTTGATCTGGAGTTCTATTGATTAGGCGTTTTCTTCATCGCCATGTTCTAACTATTTCCATTGCAACAATGATGTCTTTTGCTTTGGGGTTTGTCTCCGCTTTAGCATATTCCCTTATTGGCCCTGCTCTACAGAGTATTTTGTTGAGCTCGAGTGACCAGTTGGTTCAGCTGAGCAAGTTATTTGGTGAGGGTTATGCAACGATTTTCAGCAAAATGGGCATCCCTGAATACTTGGCTGCAGAGACTTTGTGGTTTTGGTTTCCNATATTATTAGTTNTTTTGGCTACCNTCAGGGCTTTATTGGCGGCGGGGCAATGGTTTTTATGGGAAAGGNTAGGGGANCTAATATCTAAGCAGATCCGTTCAGCCATTGTTCATCGATTTTTGGATCAGTCTCCAATTGAGTCAGGCGTGGATCGAAGTAATGAACTCGCTAGTGCTGTGACGCAGGATTTGCGTATGACAAGGGAATATATAGTNCATTTTTATGGTGGTTTACCTNGGGAGCTCTTACAAATNGGGTTTCTGATGTCTTCTCTTGTGATGATGTCNTGGCGGCTATTTNTAGTTTTTATNATCGGTGTTATTCCCGCAGCGTTTTTATTGTCGAGAATTGGCAAGAAAATACGAAATAGATCAGCCGGTGCTCTTGACCAGTTTTCTCAGTTGGGGGANTGGCTTCAGCAGCGTTTACTTGGGATTGAGACTATAAAGCAACATGGCACTGAGCACCTNGAAATTCAGAAAATGGAAGGTTTAACNGAAACATTGTTTCAGCGATTTCTAAAGGTGGCTAGAGTGAGGGCGCGTACTTCACCNGTGATGGAAATTTCCGCCGTTGGTGCAATGGTTATAGTTCTCTACTTGGCTTTATCTGAGGTTCAAGGGGGGCAAATAAGTGGNGGNGTCTTGCTCTCTTTCTTTTCCACTCTGGCTGTTATGGCTCAATCNGCTGGCAGGCTTGGGCGCTATTTAAATACCAATAAAGAAGGTACTGCTGCGATGGCCAGAGTTGAATCTCATTTTGCCTGGCTNACCGAGCGAGAATGGAAAAAGCCAGATACCCCTNCTGTTATTGATTCNAAAAATCATATTGAAATNNATGGATTGAGCGTAAGNTTTCCCGGTCAGATAGGTTGGGCATTACATAGCTTTTCATATAATTTTGAGAAAGGTAGAGTTTATTCCATCTGTGGAGCATCTGGTTCTGGTAAAACTTCTTTNCTGAAAGCTTTGCTTAAGCAGGTTCATTTTAATGGAGAAATGAGACTGGGAACAGAATTAATTGGTTATGTACCTCAAGGTATAGCGCTTGCTCCGGACACANTTTTTGCCAATATTGCTTGGCCTNTTGATAGTCTAAATTTGAATAAAGCNGAATTAGCTCTAAAAAAAGTCGGCTTGTATGAGTTTGTTTCTGNNCTGCCNAANGGTGGAGAAACTAAGNTAGGGACAGGTGGCCTTAGCTTGTCTGGTGGGCAAGAGCAAAGGGTTTTATTAGCCAGGGTTCTTTATCATTCAGTTGATCTNATATTGATTGACGAAGGCACTTCAGCTCTNGACCCCGAATCCGAGGCTATGTTTTATCAGTGTCTTAAAGATGTTGCGAATCAGGGNGTCACAATTATNGTTGTAGCCCACCGTTTGTCTGTGCTTGGGATTAGTGACGAGGTCTTGTTGTTAAGNTCTGGTCAGCTCTGTGAAGCTGGTCCNACAAAACAAGTTGCTAATTCGCNGGCTTTTTCAGANTTTACGGGTGTTGANCCNTCCTTNTCTTAGAAAAAAGAANAGTTCTACCCCNATGAGGATAGAACTTTTTCTTAATGNTTAGTNGATAAGATTTTTANACTTANCTATTTAGTTCTTTAAACTTACCTGTCATTAACGGAACTGCTTCAAANAAGTCCGCAACGATTCCNTAATCAGCNACNCCAAATATTGGTGCTTCTGGATCAGTATTTACAGCTACGATAACTTTAGATGTTCTCATACCTGCCATGTGCTGGATAGATCCACTGATTCCACATGCAATNTATAGGCTTGGATTGACCGTTTTTCCTGTTTGNCCCACTTGCATTGTATGAGTNGCATATCCNGAGTCAACAGCTGCTCTNGAGGCNCCTACTGTGGCTCCGATTGTGTCTGCGCAATCATCAAGAATTTTGAAGTTNTCACTNTTTCCCATCGCNCGGCCACCGGCTACGATNGTCACAGCTTCAGTGAGGTCTACCTTATTGCTTTCACCCTTACGGATTTCTTTAGTTTTCAGNTTTACTGTGGTAGGCACTGATACNGAAAGAANTTCTGCTGTNGCAGAACCTTCTGANTTTTTCTCTGCCGCAAAGGTATTNGGNCTGATNGTNGCAAATTGGATTTCACTGTTTTGAATTGCGACGTTTGCAAGCACTTTACCAGAGTACATTGGCTTTTTGCCTTTAACATTGTCNCCATCTANNCTTATTTCAACTAANTCTGTCAAAATACCNCTATTTAATCTGGCAGCTAGGCGAGGAAAAACGTCGCGTCCAAGTGGAGANGCTGCTCCCAGCACNANGTTTGGGCTGAATGCTTTGATAGCTTCTTCGATGCCAGCGCTATAGGAAACTACGTTGTAGTTTTCAAANTCATCTCCTTCAACCACGTATACCTTATCCGGTCCGTAGCCCTCTAACTCTGATGCTAGGNCCGATGCTCCTTTTCCAACAACAACGGCTGCTAAATTGGAGGGGCTTCCCGCTAGCTCCAAGCCTTTGGTNAGAGTTTCAAAAGCNTTAGCTTTAATNTTTGNGCTTCTTTGTTCAATATATACAAGTACTTTCATTATTTTGTCTCCCTACAATACCTTAGCTTCATCTCGAAGAAGTCCAACAACTTTTTCTACCATTACCGCTACATCTTCNCCTTGGAAGATCTGTCCAGCTGGTTTCTCTGGAGGATANTCAAATCCATGTACCAAAACTTTAACTTCACTTTTTAATTGAGCTGCATCTAAGCCGTAATCAGAAGCTGATTTGTTGTCAAATGGCTTNCTTTTCGCTTTCATGATGCCNGGNAGAGAAGCGTATCTCGGNGTGTTAAGTGCTTTATTAGCGCCGATGACTGCAGGTAGACTGAAGTCATATACTTCAACTTGTCCGCCTTCTACTTCTCTTTCAGCTGTTGCAGAGCCGTCATTAACTTCTAGTTTATTCACGACATTGACATGAGGCCAATCCAAAAGCTCTGCCAACATTGTACCGACGTGCATGTTGTCATCATCGATAGCTTGTTTTCCGCAAAGAACAACATCAGGAGCTTCATCTTTGACAGCAGCAGCTAATAGCTTTGCAACAGTCAATGAGTCCGAATCTTCAAGGCCTTCATTATTGATAAGTAAGCCGCGATCGGCCCCCATAGCTAAGCCTTTTATAACGAGTTCTTTTGTGCTGGCGTCTCCGACACTTGCAATCACTACTTCGCAGCTTCCTGCTTTTGATTTGATTTGCAGCGCCTCTTCAATTGCAAACTCGTCATACGGGTTAATGATGAATTTGACATCGGAATTATCGATGCCTTTTCCATCTCCTGTCGTCCGAATTTTACTTTCTGTATCCGGGGTTTTTTTGATGATTACCAAAGCTTTCACGATAGTTCTCCATTTCCTTATACTACCTGCTTAGCCGACACCTCTCGGCTGATAGAGAAGGAGGGTAGCAGTGGAAAACTGGTTTTGCAATGATTGTAGTAACCTGTGCCATATTTAACTGAGCTATTTTTGCGGATGGCTTTGACCAGTTGCTATCGGTTAGAGTGACCGGACAAACACGGGCATATTTTAGTGTTAGAGGTTGCTCGAATAACCACAGAAAAATCGTGTATTCGAAGGATTGTTCATCTAACCCGCTTTGCGACTAATTGTCGCAGGTACAGGAATAGTGATTTTTTTACCGATGCGAAGCCTTTTGGCATTTAGTTTGGGATTGGCGCGCATAATTTGTTTTACTTTCACTCTATGTCGTTTAGCTATACTGCCGAGAGTGTCTCCTTGTCTAATTTTATACATCAGCACATCTTTTATTTGCAGATGTGATAACGAGTCTTTTATCTGATCGTACTTTTCAGCTAATAATTTGGGCATCCTTATTGGGTATGACTTGTAGCCGATGCTGCGCTTTGGGGGTGTTATGTTTTTTATAAGTTCAGGATTCCAACTTTTAAGAGTTTTGAATGGTATTTCTAATTTTTTTGCTAGCTCTCTCAGTTTTATTGGTCGGGTGGCAGCCACTGTAGTTTCGGGAATCAGATCGTAAGGAACTGCTGTGATATTAAAGCCATGTTTTTTCGGGTTGGATGCAATGATAAGTGCCGCAAGCATCTTAGGAACATAATGTTTCGTTTCTGATCTAATATGCCTGGTCTGTGAAATGACCCAAAAGTCTCTACTGCC
Source organism: Pseudobdellovibrionaceae bacterium (assembly GCA_002725955.1). Classification (GTDB taxonomy): domain Bacteria; phylum Bdellovibrionota_B; class Oligoflexia; order Oligoflexales; family Oligoflexaceae. Next base: position 3,354 of record PBRN01000145.1, on the reverse strand, counting down.
TGTTTTTCTGATAGCCCGCTTTATTTTTCCTGGGCCTGCGTTATAACTTGCAATTGCCAGATACCAATCGTCGAATCTTCGGTATAGATTCTTTAAATATCTCGCTGCTGCTAATGTGGACTTTACTGGATCCCTTCTTTCGTCCTGCCAGTAACCAACCTTTAGACCATAAGATCTAGCTGTTGAACTCATGAATTGCCAAGTTCCGGTCGCTCTTGCTTTGCTGTAGGCAGTATCATTAAAACCTGATTCGATCATAGCCAGAAAGATTAGTTCAGAGGGTAGACCTTCTTTCTTCAGAAGTGGGAGTACAATATCTTTTTTAGATTCATTACGAATAAGCCATTTTAGGAAGATCTGTCGTCCTTTTCCTGCTTTAAAGTAGTTCATCCAGGCTTCTACTCTTGGTTTTGCAACGACAGGGAAACCACCGAAATAAGGTGCTTCTGATCCATTAAGAACTGTTTCTGTATAGAATCTACCTTTAGCTTGTTGGCGACGGGAATATCCTTTGAAGCGTCTTCTGGACTGTCTTTTTGAACTTTTGTTGAGATGCTTTTGGAATAGCCACTTAGCGTAAATATCATCATGACATACATCTTCGTAGTTTTGGCTCATGGATTTAAAGTAGATCTCGGTATTACGGTTCTCCATTAAGTCTAATAGAGCTTCTTGACTTAGTCCTGGCAGTCCCTGAGTTTCATTGACAAAGGGGCTATCACTTGACTCTAGCGTCGAGCAGCTAACTAAAAATAATGTTGCTATAGCAAGGATATAGCTCAAAGACCCTCCCTGAGATTTTTTTGGTTTCTTCCAGCCTATCGTGAACTAGTTGATCTCTCAAGACTGGTTCAAAAAGATCAGTGTTATCAGTACTGTTAGCTAGTTATTTTTTGTTGGTCACGAGTTTGCGGAGATCTCTGGCCCTAGCTCTGAGTTGATCTGCTGACAGTTCTTTAAAGTAAATATTTTTGTCGTTATTGGGGTCTTCTGCCTTTGTGGCAGCCATTTTTTCAAATGAGTCTGCTGCCTTAAGGGCTGCTGACTCATATAGCTTGGTATATTGAGGGAATTTAGTCATGAGCATGATATATCTCCATGCACAAGCGTGCTCTATTTCCATCTTGCAGTAGTATTTTGCTACAAAGTTATAGCTTTCTGCTATGCGACGTTGTCCCTGCTCCATTAGCTCTGAAGCTTCCTTTTTGTAAGTTGTTTTGGGATATTTGTTGATCAACGCTTCAAATGCATTGATAGCTTTTTCCGTATATTCCTGTTCACGGTCGATCTCCTCTGGTGCTTCTTGCCAAAAAGATTTTGCGATGCGGAACATGGCAAAGTCAGTTTTCTCATGGGTCGGGTGAAGCTTTACAAATTGTCCATATTCCCAAGCTGCTTCTTGGAAATTCCCTAGCTGATAGTTGCAATTGGCAGTATAGAGTTCAGCTAAGGTGGCGAATTTACTATATGGAAACCTAGATTTGAATTCATTGAGCCGCTGTCTTGCTATTTCGTAATTACCATCATCATACGGGTCTCGAGCCTTAGCAAAGGCAGCAGCGGGATCATTTTTTGAAATATCTTTCTCTTCGCAGCCCGATAGATAACTGAGTAATAGGCTAATTTTTATCGCAATATAGGTGATTTTTACTATTGATGACATAGAATCCGTCTTTAGCTCCGTTGAGGGGTACCGATATAAAGTTCAATTCCAGCCTATTACTGGTTTAGCAATCTAACTATAGATATATAAGAGTTGGAACACAAGGAAGGTCAGATCTTGGCTTATATTGTTGTGTCACAAAGGCTAAAACTCAAATCAACTCAGTATCACTTCACTGTGGGGGCCATTACTGTCTCTTTGGCTGTTCATTTTTTAGGCTTTGTGAGTATGACGAATGACGCCACCCAAGAAAAAGAATATGAGCAAGTTGTCGTGAAGTTTGTGGATAACAGAGCCCCCAAAAAAATTATTGAAACAGAACTCACCCAAACTGAGCAGCCAGAACTTTCCGATTACTTTGGTCGTCAGAATCATATAGCGAAGGAAGTATCCATACCGTCTGGCAAAGAGAACAGTCTCTCAGATGTTTCAAAGAGCCCGAGACGGAACATGGAGCCTAAGTATAGAGATCGACCCAAAAGCTCCATTGGCAGTTACCAGCAATTGATACCATCCGCCGACAAATTAGGTTTTATTGATGATGTAAAAATAGGTGGTCTAGATCAAAATGACTCAAATGCAGGTAGCTACTTCGATATAAATACGACTGAATTCAGGTATATTGGTTATTTTTCATCTCTTCGCAGGGGTATCGAACTAGTTTGGAGTTACCCATGGGAAGCCGCTCGTAAGGGGTGGAATGGCATAGTTCATATGGAATTTACGATTCATGAGAACGGCTCGGTTACTGAAATAAAGGTATTAAAGTCATCTGGATATAGAGCTCTTGATGGAGCAGTGGTTGAGGCTATTCAAAATGCTTCTCCTTTTGCACCTCTTCCTATTAGCATGAATAAGAAGAGAATTATTGTGACAGGTCAATTTTCTTATGTGGGTAGTTGATTCTAATTATCGTGAATTTTGATATGATGTCAGTATGCCTGCTCGTATTCTTATCGTTGGATCAATTTCTCTGACTGCTTTTCTTATAGTGGTTTATAGTATACTTGCACGTCAATTTTTTTCGGACTTGGATAGGATGGCTCGCACTTACGAGCCTCGTCAGCATGAACAGAGCACTGTAGTATATGATCAATTCGGAAAAAAATTTGGCGAGTATAGTGATAAGCGAAGAGTATGGGTAGACCTAGGTCTTTTGCCGGAGCATGTAATTGGAGCTTTTTTAGCAGTTGAGGATGGAAATTTTTACGGTCATAGTGGAATTAGTTTTACCTCTATTTTAAGAGCCAGCTATGTGAACTTGCGAAAAGGTTACAGGTCTCAGGGTGCAAGTACTATTACCCAGCAATTAGCACGTCGTTTATTCCTTAAACCCGATAAGACATTATTGCGAAAGTTCAAAGAAGTATTTCTAGCTTTTTTTTTGGAGAAACATCATTCTAAGAATGATCTCTTGGAAGCATGGCTGAATATATCTTTTTTCGGCAATAATTCTTGGGGTATAGAAGTTGCATCTAGAAATTACTTTCGTAAACCAGCTTCGAAACTTACTGTGCCAGAGGCTGCTTTACTTGCTGGTCTGTTAAAGGCTCCTAGTCGGCTTGCTCCCAACAAAAATTATGATAAATCGATAGCGAGGCAGAGATTAGTTCTCAATCTAATGAGGCAGCGTGGGTATATATCCAATTCTTATTATCAAGAATTGTTGACTCAAGATGTTGATGTATTTT
>PBRN01000144.1 GCA_002725955.1 Pseudobdellovibrionaceae bacterium | reverse complement strand
ATTTGCACTGGCTTCCGATTTAACAGCTCGATTTAGCTGGTCGCTAAGAGCAGACTTTTCAGATTTGAGTAGTTTATTTTGCGCTTCCAGCTTCTTAATCTGAGCCTGTAGTTCTTCTACTGACTTAGTTTTGGCTTTCTTTGGTCCAGGTTTATCATTGAGTTTTGCAATTGTTGACTCATAGCCATCAATTTCGTCATAAAATTTTTGCAGAGTAGAACCAACTAAACTCTTATTGGGTAATCGAAATTGAATACAGGGAAGGAAACTCTTAGGAGCCGCCTGTGATGTCTTGTTTTTTAGCCTAACCTTCGCTCCGAGTTTAAAATCATCAAGGCAAGCAAGAATATTTTCTAGATTATCATCGTAACCATTGGCATGAAGAACGGTAGAAATAACCTCTACAGGGGTTTTAAACGTAACCTTATCTAAAGTGACATGAAAAAGCTGTCTTTCATCATCAATTCCGGTTGATGAAAGGCTTGGAGTATAAGAAGCTCGCGATAGATCAACGTTGTCATTGGTAACGATTTGCTCGTCATCAGCGATATCATGATTGGGCAAAATAACCTCTTCTGATCAACAACCAACGGTCAAAAATATTCCACACAGGAAGCTGGTTAACTCCCAAACCAACCATGTCATTATAGCTCAATTTTCTTAGAATTTCACTTCAGAGAGGAAAGCTATCGATTATTAATAAATTGATAGATATAGATCCGGTTTATTTAGATCATTCGATTATTTTAATGACCCATTTTAAAGATCAACCTACCTTTGAAAGAAAACCTCATAAAATTTATTAAAAATAGCTCTTTATCTAACTCACATTGACAAACTAGATGATGCTAATCATGATTTTCTCAATGGATAACACCGATGCCCAACCAATTAAGTTACAAGTCATCAGCAATAGCCAAGCAAATTAGTCTAGGTAAAACTCACATAGCAGCAACCAAATCCCACTCATATAAGTAATTATAATAAATAGAAAAAATAGACTATTTTCAAAACAACATCGAATGCTGGGTTGAGTGCAGCAAACAAAAAACGAAAAGTATTCGTTTTAAGACCATGATCTCATTTTATCTGATGAATCCCCCTTCGACTGGTAAGCCCTTCTCTGCCTCCTGACGTTATTTAAGGGCGTAAAGTAATTGTCTTATGAACAGAACACCAGCTAGGCGCTAAATTCGGTTGGCAATGAAAGCTAGTTTGGGCAGTTAACATAGGCAAACCAATTTATATATTTACGATATTGATGAAAAAAACATTCACAAACTTAATGAAGCCAACAGTGTAGTCAAAGCGACATTTTTTATTAATACAGTAATTCGCCCGTGACCATAGTAATCAGGGGCTTAACAATGAAAGATTTTTTATCCGAGCCCAACAACATCTTTTTCAATAACCATAATGTCCGTAAATCCACACACATTTCTAGAAAATAGTCAGTAGTATTCGACCTGGCACCTAGTTATAGTCGTAATCTCATATGGGTAATAGTCTTTGAATAACCAAAACTCGTTTATCAAGACCGCATAAATCTCAGGAGCACTAAAATGAAGAAAATTGCATCCATGATTAGAAATAAAAATCAAAATAACCGAGTCCAACTTTATCAGCGGGACGACTTACACTATAAATTATTAAGAAAAATGGTCATGGACAGGTTTTTAAAAGACTACGGAGCCGTTACCGAACCCAATCCCGACTTATTCGTTGCTCTTGATCAAATTGCTAACAAAAATATTTCCGGTGCATGCTATGGGATCCAATTTGCCAGCAAACATCAGCTCTTTTCTGAAGCATATTTAGATCATTCTATAGAGCATGAAGTTAGTAAAAGATTTAAAAAAATGGTGATTAGAGAAGAAATTGCTGAAATAGGATGTTTTGTTTCTTTCAATTTGCCAGGTTCAGGCAGCACTCTACTTAGATGTATGCCATGGCTATTCTGGTCACTAGGGATCAGATGTGTTGTAATCACTGGAACCAATCATGTCATCCAATTATTAAGGCAACACCAGATTCCTTTTGAGCCACTCGAATCATACCCTGAATCAAAAGTTTCGCATCAATTTAAAGAACAGTGGGGTAGCTACTATCAACAAAGCCCTGTCACTGGATTGATAGACATTGTTAAAGCTTGCGAGACTATGATCAATCGCAGTTTTCAAAACTTTCAAATTACCGATTGTACTCTGGTGTGTTAATGGCTCACGACGTTCTCAATATTAAACAAGGAGGTAAAATGAATAAGGAGTTATCTAAGGGTGATATTATTAGCTATTCGTCGGGTACAACCAGTACGGACTACGATAGCTATAGAACCATCAAAAGTAACTTTGATCCCTTTGTTAGTTTCATCAAAAAACAAGTAGACTGGTGGGACCAGCCTCAGAAAACTCCGATATTGGTCAATGCCTATCCTGCTACGATAATCAACTCTAAGGACACTATATTAGTTGACAGCTACCTTAATCAGAAAACAGCCTCACGGGCCCTAGCTATGGCCGCAGCCAAAGAGAGACCTGTTATCTTAGTAGCACAGAGTTTGTTTGCAGCTGATATTATTCATTACCATTTGCAGACCGGACAAAAGTTTCCACAGCATATGGTCCTAATCACCGGTGGATACTACATGCCCTTTTCACTCGAGAAATTTATCCGTGAGTGTATTAACAGAGCAGAACGAAAAATTAATGTTTTTCATTGCTACGGTTTAGCTGAAGTAGAAATGGGCTGTTTAGTGGCTGATTCCAGAGATGGGCATGGCAATCCACGCTATTATGAGAGAGATAATCTCATCGAGACTAAGATCGAAAATGGAATTTTGAGAATTTCATTGAAAAACCAGCCCGGAGATTATGTTTTAAAGGAATACGATACCGGAGACAAAGCTCAAATCATAGATGAGCACATCATCCTAAATAGATACGATAGAATATGCTACGAAGTTCTAACCATACTTGAAAGTTGGGACTGGAAGGAATGGTCTAGACGAACTGGATACATAAAAAAAATAGGTCATCTCAATTATGTTTTTCAAGTCCGCAGTCACGGAGTCAGTGAATATACAGGTGAATTACCCTACTATCAATTTTCCGATTTAACAGGAAATACTTTTTTATCGAAACCGGATTGGCTAGGAAAAGCGTGGTAACAAAATTTAACGTCATGATGAGAGTCTGAGACCCATAAATAGTTATGCCTATTTTTTGAACTGGCTTCATTGTTCTTAATATGATTATTACCTATAAACTGTCAAGGCCATGAAAGATATACACTAAAACGTGTGTAAACATTCCATCCATTTTACAAAACTTATATTTTCCGATAAAATTTTAATTATTATAGACAGGATATATTCTGTGGTTGGGAGCCTTTATGAAAAAATGGTTTTTTATCATTATTTCTCTTGCAGTATCTCTTTTTCTAGCAGCTGTCGTCATCATTGGAGGAGTCTTTGCAGAAATGCTTATGTACCCAGCTCCCCGATCTTGTGATAGTGACGAGTGGATCCGAGAAGCTTTTATCCATTGCAAGACCCCTGCAGAGCAGGGGTTAACATTTGAAGATATAGAGTTCAAAAATGATAAGGGCTTAACAATTCGCGGTTGGTATATGCCTTATCCAGAGGCCAAAAAAACAATCGTCATGCTACACGGCTATAATACAGGACGGGTAGAGAGCATGCGCTGGGTTCCAGCCCTGCATAAAGCAGGCTTCAACGTACTCACATTTGATTTTAGAAATGCAGGCAAGAGCGACAGCGACTTTACCAGCCTCGGCTTTTTCGAAAAAAATGACCTTAAAGCAGCGATCGACTATCTCGAGGCAAACAAAGGGCAAGAAAGCTTTGCCATATTAGGAGCTTCCATGGGTGGTGCCGCAGGCATGATGCAAATGGCAATTGACCCCCGGATTAAAGCCGGAGCTTTTGAGGGTGTCTTTGCAGATGCAATGGGTTTAAATGAGGAACTAATCAAAAGAGATTTTGGACTACCATTCCCCTCATTATTCTCAGAAAGTTTTAGAACATGGGTGAAAATTCGTAAAGGCTTCGATCTGAAAGAAATCTCACCTGAAAAAATTATAGCCCAGATAGCGCCCCGACCGGTTTTGACAATTCATTGCAATCAAGACAATTATACGGCCTTTAGCCATGGCCTGCGCTTAGCTGAAGCAGCAAAAGAACCCAAAGTATTCTGGGCCGCTGAATGCACTAAACATGCAGAAGCCTGGCAATCAGACCCAGAAAAAGCTAATGCACTGGTGACGGAGTTTTTTCAACAGCATCTACCCTGACCCACCGCAAATTGCGAACGAATCAACGAATGAACGCCTAAATGCTCAGCAGCAGTGATCTTGATAAGATCGCTGCAATCCTCAATAATAAAGAGCACAGAACTGTTAAAATTTCCTCAACGCGCCACCTTGACCCACAATATTGATAGAAGCTCTGCTACCCAGATCAGTCAGCCAGACAAAAGTATACACAATCACAGCTTTTTATATTCATGCCATATCAACTAAAAATATGCTGACAGGACTAAAATCTACGAACTGACGAAAACAAGACGGTTTTTTGCGAGTTGTTATTGAGTCTGAGCCTAAGTTCTGACATATTTTCCAGTTGTAACCTAGCAATCACAAGGAGGAGCTTCACTAATGAAGTCAAATATAATTCTGATTATTGCGCTAATGATAAATGGTCATTCATATGCCAGTCCAAATCAATTTAATTCATTTCTAAAATCTTCATGGGATGAAGATCTGCGTGATTCTCCAGAATTTGCCTACTCGATAGGTGAAAAAGGCTTCGCTGATAAATGGAGCNACTACGGNATGGAAGGGATCGAGCANCGTAAGCAGAAAGTCCGCANTCGCTANCAGTTTTTAAAAAAGTTCGACCGTTCCTCCCTGCCACNACAAGACCAAGTGAACTTCGACCTACTNCTATCGAAATATGAAATTAGCATGAANGGCCTGAGNTTCCCTAATGAGTACTTTGCTATATCCCAACTAGGNGGGATTCANACNNGAATACCNGCTCACTTGGATCGGTTNCCCAATAAAACTGCNGCCGACTTTGAAATACGCAAGAAAAAGTTNCTGGGTATACCAAAGATCGTTGACCAATCCATGCAAGTCCTGAAAAAAGGCGCAGAGAAAGGCATCACNCCATACCATACCAGCATTAAAAATGTTCCCAAGCAATTGGATGGCATCCTNCAGGNCTTTGACAAAAGCCCTATTACTATGGCTTATAGAGATNGACCTANTGCNATTACTAAGAAGCAGTGGATTGAAATAAGANATGAAGCTAAGACAATATACAATCAAAAAGTATTACCGTCATTNANCGCATTTAAAAAATTCTTTGTAAATGAGTACCTTNCTAAATCCAGAAAAAAGCCNGGACTCTCCAGCCTAACTAANTATCCCGANTGGTACCAACATCGCATCTTACAGAATACNACGCTGCCTCTTACAGCGAAAGAAGTCCATAAAATCGGNATACGAGANGTAAAGAACCTCAAAGAACGAATGAAAATCGAGATGAGAGCAGCAAAACACAAGGGTGATCTCAAGAGTTTTATTCGTCANCTCAAAACTGATCCTAAATTTTTCTTTGNAAGTGAAGAGGATCTGCTTAATCACTATATGATCACNGCCAAAAAAATTGATATGGGCATGCCTACCCTNTTCGAAACNCTACCANGNCTTCCTTACGGCATAAAAAAGATNCCAGATTATAAAGCNCCTTCTAGCCCCACCGCCTACTATCAGTCCGGTCACTTGCATTCAGGACGGGCCGGTATTTTCTATGCTAACACCTACGATTTAAAATCCAGACCAAATTGGGAAATCCCTGCGCTCACCCTTCATGAGGCAGTCCCAGGCCATCATCATCAGATCTCGGTTGCTCAAGAGCTTGAAGGAATCCCGCAATTCCGAAAATATATGCATCATACAGCGTTCACAGAGGGATGGGCTCTATACGCGGAAACACTGGGATATGACATCGACTTATACCAAGATCCATACTCAAGGTTTGGGCAATTAAATTATGATATGTGGCGTTCTATCAGACTAGTTGTCGATACCGGCATCCATGCCATGGGTTGGTCAAGAGAAAAAGCCATTACCTACTTTAAAAATAATAGTGCTCTAACTGATAAAAACATAGAGGTTGAAGTTGACCGCTATATTGCCTGGCCGGGACAAGCCCTGGGCTATAAGATTGGACAATTAACTATTTTGGATTTACGTAAAAAGGCTGTGAACAATCTGGGTAAAGGATTTAACATCAGAAAGTTTCATACTCAACTGCTGGAAAATGGCTCAGTTCCACTTGATTACCTGAAGAGTTATATGACAGGAAAAATAGGGTCACCAAAGTCATAATAAGTTGAGGGACGTCGTCGTTTCTAAATACAGGTCCTGTGAGTTCATTCACAGGACTTTTCTTTTGGCTTCAAAGAGAGGCTGCAAGGGCTCTACCACTGCTGTAACCTCCTTCCACACGGCCCCCGGCCAAATAATCGCCTATTAATGCTAAACCAGCATCTTTATTTATGACAAACGGTCTCTCCGAATGTACTTCTTCCCTTGGTTTCGCATAACGCCAAAAATGGCTGGAACAATGAACTATATTTTTCGCCTGACGCCCAGTGATTCGGAAAAACTCATCAGTGATTTCTTTTTCCATCTGACCACGATTGGCTTCACTAAATGACTTAGAGAAAATCGGCGCACCATGAAGCGTGATACAAGTAAGATCACCTGATCGCCCTTTACTTTGATTAGAAGCAAACCAATTTATGATCCCATCGGCGACGAAGGCCGCATCCCAAGGCAGCTGGTCCGGCTGAGGTTCTTCCTTGTAGCCCAGCATAACGCAAAAGCATGGTTCCATTTCGATCGCTGCTTCTACTGGTTCCCAATGATCTTTGATGAGATTCATCGCCTGCGCTGGAGGCAAAGACAATACCACCAAATCAAAATCAACATATTCAACACCATCAGAACAGATCAATGACCAATGATCGTTTATGCGCCTTAGCTCGATGATCCGTCTATTCAATTGCAAATCGACAGAATCTAGCAACTTTTTTACGAGAGCATTTGAAGGATTAGCAACATACCTCTCAGCTTGAGAAGCAGCTTCCTGCGAAACTCGCCCCAAGTAACCGATATTACCACCCCATAGACTAACCACTTGAGAATCAATCAAGGGCTGTAGAGTATTCCTAAAGGCTTTGGTTCGAGCAGTAAAAAACTGAGCACCATGATCGAAATCGCCAACACCTTTCACCAATCGATGGGCCATCCGCCCT
>PBRN01000143.1 GCA_002725955.1 Pseudobdellovibrionaceae bacterium | reverse complement strand
TGGAAAATCACCAGACCTGACTTATTCGACCATAAGTATCTAAATTTATCGATCATATTACTAAGCGAAGCCTCAATCTCAATACTATTTTGGTTGTGCTAGGGTCTTCAAATTTTATTTCACTAATAATCCTAGAAGATTTCTAAATTATCATAATTTAGAAAAAGCCCACGCCTTTATTTTCTCCAATATAATCATAGGTTTAAAATATTAACGAAAAATAAGACTTTGATATATCAAAGTTTGTTCAAACTTTCCGATGACGGTTCTGCGGCTTGGTTTATTTTGCCCAACAGATGGTAGAAGCCAAGAAAACAGGTTAAAATAGGATCATAGACGGAGTTTTTTGCTCGCTCAAATAAGGCAACAAAGATATGGAAAGAAGAGAGTTCATCAAAACAGCAGGTTCCTCTCTAGCAGTTGGCTTAACATCCAGTGTCGCCACAGAGATCATTGCTACAACTACGAGACCTCAAAATGATATGCATATAAAGGATCAGTTGTATAAAGTTTCTCACTTCAATCAGAACTTTGCCGACGATTTTCTTTTACCTGAGAAATACCTAGACGTAATGGTAACTACTTATCATAGGATAAATAGAATCAAGAGATATGTCGGATATGGCCACTTTAATCTAATTACATTCGACGAAATGATCCGCTATTCAAGAAGAAATCATTCAATCGGTAACTTTACCAGAAACGAGCAAAGGTTTTTGGATATGATTTTTCATGAAAATGCCTATGAATATGGTTTTTACGGCAAAAAAGTACTATCTCAAATGACTCATCAGATCATAAAGCGTAAAGTAGTCAAGATACCAAGAAGCGGTCACTACATATACCGTGGCGAAGCTGAAAAACTTTTTTCCCGCCTTAGAAAAGACGTAGGATCGGATCTCATATTAACTTCTGGCATCCGAGGTATCGTTAAACAATTTCATTTGTTCCTAGCTAAAGCTATTAAAACCGGAGGAAACTTTTCTCGAGCTTCTAGATCAATTGCACCTCCAGGATACAGCTATCACGGAATCGGTGATTTTGACGTTGGGAAACGNGGTTTTGGTCACCGCAATTTCTCTAGCGAATTTGCAAATACTGAAGAATTTAAAAANCTAATCGAGCTTGGTTACATNAGTATTCGCTATACCAGCCAAAATAAGTTCGGTGTGCGATTTGAACCTTGGCATATAAAGGTTACTTAGAAGAGATTCTTGCATATTACCTAAACATCCAATTGCCAAAAAAGTCTCACAAAGANCGCAATAAAANTCNTCATCAAATAGTCTTNACCTCAGAAGANCACNTTNCAATCTAANAAAANCNACAAAACATGCCANAANGACAGAGANAGCCATGAAAGTTTCAATTTTTCAGTTAGTAACAATGAAAGGTAGCAGAGATTTCATCAAACCCATGGTAGAAAGCTATCTGGTCCAAATGCATCAACGCTTAAAATTGGATGTCAAAAAGACATCAGAGAAAANTNAACTGGGCCAAGACTCCTGAAAGGAATCAGCCCATGCGCATCGGTATTGATCTCGGTGGAACNAAAACCGAACTCATCGCAATAGATAACACAGGCAATGAACTCAGTAGAGAAAGAATACCTACTCCNGCNCAGTCATATGATNAAATNCTTCATTCGATTANAGATATAATAGAAATAACNGANGAAAAACTNTCTCTCACTGGAACGATTGGTATCGGNATGCCNGGGGCCATCTCACCAGCAACAGGACTCATTAAAAACTCAAATACCGTATGTCTNAATGGNAAAAGATTTTCCGANGACCTTGAAANNATAATNAAACGCCCTGTGCGCATCGCAAATGACGCCAATTGCTTCGCTCTGTCTGAAGCTATTGATGGTGCNGGTAAAACNGCCTCTATTGTATTCGGAGCAATTTTAGGNACAGGATGCGGAGGAGGAGTCGTCATCAACCAACAGCTGATCGTTGGTAGTAATGCAATCTCAGGNGAATGGGGNCATAACCCACTNCCATGGGCATCTGCTAGTGAGTTAGCNNCNGGNCCATGTTACTGCGGCAAAACTGGGTGTATTGAATTATTTCTATCAGGTACAGGCATAGAAAGAGATCACTACCAAACTTGGGGNGAAAAGAAAAAATCNAAAGATATCTTTTCTCTGGCGNAAGAGGGNGANGCTCATTGCTCGCAGACAATTAATNTATATAAAGATAGNCTAGCACGCTCACTAGCATCCATTATAAATATNATAGATCCCCATGTCATAGTATTNGGTGGTGGCGTATCGAANGTTAATGATCTCTACTNTGACATTCCACAACTTCTCAATAAGTATGTGTTCAGCGATCATATNTCAACGCAAATAGTCAAAAATAAGTATGGNGATTCTAGCGGTGTTCGCGGCGCAGCATGGCTATGGCCNCAANCCTAGATCCNNCCNAAAAAACCATTCCANAAAAGGAAANCACACAAAAAAAANACTACAAATNATACCAGTAACNAATTCAACGAGAGGCAACCAATCTTGGGCCTGCTGNGCTCTTTTTTTATTTGTCAGNCTCGTATCCTNTAGCCAATTAAGGGCTAAATTATGAAAGGCTTTTTTCTGAGAAACACCAAGTTCCCATTCTTGATTATGCAAAAGACTAAATTGTTNNTGTATAGGTAAATTCTNAGGNAAATCNAGNTGCACNAGCCATTTGATNACNTTTCCTTTTTCTATCAACAGTCCNGGAGAAGGCAAATGACTAGACCAATATATGCTAACGGATANCATTATCAAAGCNCCCATAAAGCACGNAANGAAATCTTCATAGTTAACGAAACTAATTTCAACACCAAAATANAACCTACCCATAATAGGTAAGAAACATAAAAGAGTTAATCTCCATATCAACAGAGTNCGTAANCTNGNTCTTTCATCGGCTGTAGTTAAAGAATCTTCTATAATACGATTTAATCGTTCAAAAGGGTGTTTCAAAGGTAAGCCTTGACGTTCAGCAGCTTCGAGAGAACAAAAAATTATATTTTTGTACNTAAAGTTGGTAGATNCCCTNTCCNGGTCTGACNCATCAAAAGAAATTGAGTTCTCNGCCGAAAAAATNTGGTTCTGACAGACATGTATNAAATCCCTCAATTGACGATAGAAAACAGTTTTANACTCNGGTCTATCAAAAAAAAATAAACTAACTAAAGCTAATATAGGTAAAAGCATAATCCCCCCGAAAAAGGCTTTTACCGATCATATGAAATATAAGAAGTGACATGTCTGGGATCTGCAGACATAGCAAGATAGAAAGTTTGATGTAACTATGTTCGGTTCATGATAGCCGAATCAGCAAATTCTTTTTCTCTCTGATGCCATCGTAATAGTTTGATATCAAAAACTTCGTTTTCCGCAAGTCTCTTTTCAAGCCGACAAGCTAAGACTAGAAAAACCATTAAACCCCTCATTTCCTGTGGACCTATACGATATTGAATACCACGCCAACAAGAGCTCAAATCAACGGCATGCCCTTGTGAGGTTACTGGAGGTAAGCGGGGTGTATAAACCATAGGATCGACCTTCATTCGCACTTGAGCCTTTTCAGCTGCTTCGTCGAGAAAATGCTTCAGGCTATGAAACGATCTTTTCTCACTTTGCAACTTTTGCCAGACGCTACTAACAAAAGGTAAACCAGTAATGTAATACCAAAGTTCAGCTAAATCTATCATGGCATGATATCGACTCTTTTTTATAAGGGTTTCATCGCCACCATGAAGATCAAACGTCATTTGATCGGAAGATGATGCTCCAGCTTTCTGATTTCGCTCATTGGCATCAAATGCATCTTGGCCAAATAATAAAAAGTACATGATTTTAGATAGAGGTTCTCCAGAAGGACTCGGAGCAACTGTTTTTATTACAGGCAAAGCAGCCAAAGGCACTTTAGGCAGTGAGTCCAATTCTTCAAAAATTGACTTAATAACTGGCTTTATCACTGGAGACTTCTGGACATTATGAGCACCAAACAAAGTACGCAAAGCATTTAACCGAGGCTGCAAAAGTGTATGGATATCTCCAGCATCTGCATGACATCCCCAAGAAAAAAGGCCCGATCCTCCGCGACTCACTAAACCCATCGGAAAACACATCTCAAACTGAGGCTGTCGAAACAAATTAATGGTGGAACATAATGCCACACCGATCTTACGTTCCTCTAGCATCTGCCTTAGCTCAAGTGAGTCACCACGAACTAATTCAAATTGACCATCAAACCTTTTTAGTTCCTGTAAATAAGGTAAAAAGGAAAAATGGCTGCTACAACCTATCGACGCATTTAGGTTTTTGGCCAATTGAATACCAATAGTCAAAAGTTACAACTCCTCAAAAGTTTCCCGGGCTGCCTCCAAGGTCTGATTAATATCTTCTTCACTATGTGAAAAAGACATGAATCCTGCCTCAAAAGCGGAAGGAGCGAGGTAGATACCACGGTTTAACATCCCCGAAAAGAAGCGATTAAACCTATCCATGTCTGCAGATGAAGCATCCTCAAAGTTTTCAATGGGTTCAGACCGAAAACTAAAGCCAAACATTCCCCCCTCACAATCAGTAACAAGGTTAATTCCGGCGGAGCTTGCAGCAGATTCGAAGCCATCCATCAATTTCCGGGTCGAATTATAAAGGCTTACATAATCCAACTGCGCCAAAATTGCAAGTGTTTGAATACCGCAGGCCATGGCAACCGGATTTCCAGACAAAGTCCCAGCTTGATAAATAGGACCTGCAGGAGCTACCTGCTCCATGATTTCCTTTTTACCTCCATATGCACCAATCGGCATCCCTCCCCCTACCACCTTACCAAAGGTGAGTAGATCAGGTGTAACATTAGCCAAACCATATGCACCAGCTGGCCCAACCCGAAAGCCAGTCATCACTTCATCAAAAATGAGTAGCGCTCCATTCTGATCACAAAGCTGCCTTAGACCTGTCAAAAAGCCTGGCTTGGGTCGTATGAATCCAGCATTGCCCACAAATGGTTCCAATATAATGCAGGCGACTTCTCCGGCATTACTTTTTAAAAGCTCCTCTACCGCATCCAAATCATTATAAGGAGCCACCAAGGTATGGGCAGTAGCACCTTCTGGCACCCCAGGACTGCCTGGTATGCCCAATGTCGCTACACCAGAACCCGCCTTCACCAACAGCATGTCAGCATGGCCATGGTAACAACCATTAAACTTGATGATCTTGTCTCGCTTAGTATAGCCTCTCGCTAATCTCAAAGCTGACATGCATGCTTCCGTACCACTAGAAACTAACCGCACCATCTCTGCCGCAGGCACCCGCTCTATGATCATTTTGGCTAAAATTGACTCAGCTTCAGTAGGAGCTCCAAAGGAAAATCCTTGATTTACAGCATCAGTTACAGCATTTATGACCTCTGGATGGCCATGCCCAAGAATTGCAGGACCCCAGCTTCCCACATAGTCAATAAATTCATTATTATCCACATCCCACATGCGAGAACCCTTAGCTCGCTTAAAAAACAGCGGATTACCACCTACAGAACCAAAGGCTCGCACAGGTGAATTCACACCACCCGGCATAAGCGTTCTAGCTTCATCAAACATTTTTGCAGAAGTCGGGAAAGAAGTAGTATTCTTGGGCATTATCATTCCTTATTAGTTAAGCCGTACGGCCGCCTATTTTTCCATAAGCAGTCTAACACCACAACAAATAAGTAATTCCCTTTGAGACTCTAGCCTACGGTCATAATCACCATAGCTCTTCTTCACTAAGCCCGGGATCATCATCACCACCATTTTCTGGAGACTCAGGCTGAACAGTAGTTCTAACCTGTTTCGAAGGCCTTGGCTTATTTTTCCCAGTATTCTCTTGAAAAAGACTCTTGGTCGACTTCAAAGTTTTCGGAGGACGTGTGACCTCTGCCTTCCTTCGACCAGCCTGAGGTCTATTCTTATTATTCTTTTTGGGAGTCACTACTTCCATAGTGTCAGCACTGCTCGTTTTTTGAATTTGCTTAGTCTTTCTCATGACATCATCATTTTTTTGGGGTGCCACATCGCTACCGGGGGTATTTAAATCCATCTCTTCGAAAATTTCGTCTTTCGGTACATCCTCTATGACTTCAGGTTCCTGATTGTATGGTTCAAACACTCGTTTGAGATTCCAAGAACCATCACGCATTCTAGCAGCTAACCTGACAAAAGACTTTACACTCTTCGTACGGGAAAACTCATCAACAAATGTCTCCCCTTCCTTTTCAATATCTGTGAAGCCGCCAAAGTTCTCATTATCACTCTTATTGGCGGTATTGATAATAGCTCCCTGCGGTAAATCGATTTTTACCTTAGACGTACAAGTAGGTTTTTTTAATGGCCAGACCTGCCGCGACAAGACATTAAGATCAAGCTTGTCTAGAAAGTCCACATACTTCTTTTCAGAAATGATTGATTTCGCAAAATCTGTCCAAATAGGAAGAGCTCCATATGCTCCAGATATCCGGTAAGGTCCACGACGCATAGTCTTATTAAAGTCGTAGCCAACGTATGATGCCAAAACATAGCTATTCGCAACATCTAAGGGAGCTCTCTCTTTAACAGGAAAAGGAAAAAAACCGGCAAAATAGGCAGTCTGATAATCATTAGTAGTTCCCGTTTTACCGAAAGCTGGCACCCTTACCTTTGGAGCATCCTTTTCATTTATTTTCACTCCCTCCATCTGTTCAAAAGTACCTGTCAGATTGATATGCAATTCACCTCTAGCTCTTCGCCCAGTGCCATGGGTCACTACCTTCTTCAAGATTTCAGTCATCTGAGTTGCTAGACAAGCACTGGTTAATTGAAATTCTTCTAACTGAGGTTCAAATAGAACGTTACCTTCTCTATCCTCAATACGACGGATAAAGTTTAGCTGATTTGGTGGCCCTTCTTTGTAAAACCGATATGTTTTACCTTCTATGAAGGTCTGATAGATTTTTGCAACCTCAGCCACACTCACTTCATTAGTGCCCAAAGGAAAAGATAGGACAGGGCGAGTTGGAGAATACACACCCATAGCCTTGCTTAACTTGACAAGATACTTTAAGCCCAAACCAATCCGGAAATCGTGGTGATAGTAATAGCGATAGAGTTTGTACCTATCATCTCGATCCATGACAGCTTCCATACGCTCAGCTAAACCTTCGGCAATGCGCCGATAAAAAAGATTAGGCAAATAACCATTCAATTTCACATCATCCAAAGAAATTCCAGCTTTTTGACCGAAAAAACCTGTATTTCCCCAGATAGCCTGAACATCCAAAGCATTCAAAGCACGCCCAGCTGGAGGCTCTAAGGTCAACTCTTCAATACTCTCCTCAGGTTCTTCACCTTCTAAAGTACGTATATATCCCAAGGTAGGCTTATTACCAATGGCAGTCATCACTCTAAAACGGGAAATAATCTCATTAATATTTTCGTCTGCAAAAGCTGATTCTGGTCCATTTTCTTGGATAGCAGAAGCAATCAACTCCCAATCTTTTTGCAGTTCT
The DNA here is from genome assembly GCA_002725955.1 of Pseudobdellovibrionaceae bacterium. Classification (GTDB taxonomy): domain Bacteria; phylum Bdellovibrionota_B; class Oligoflexia; order Oligoflexales; family Oligoflexaceae. Next base: position 881 of record PBRN01000143.1, on the reverse strand, counting down.
GCAGATAAAAGCTTCATCCGCTGATAGTTATTCTTTAACAGCTCAATTCTAATATTTCTTTCTTTTTCGGAAACATCATCTTCAGGAGTCAGATAAATCGCCTGCAATTCAGCCAAATAACCCCTTCCCCACCACATCTTAGACATCTGCCTCATTAGGCCATAGCGCCCACCAAAAACTAAGTCTGGTTTAAGATCATGGATTGCCTTTTGTAATAAATATTCTTGGATACCTCCATTATCTAATTGCACACCTACCTTACGAGCAACTCGGTAATGAAAATCTCTGGGAGACTCCGAAGCCTCTGGTAATAATTCCATAGATCCCATCAAAGACGTAAATTGTTCAAAACTAAGTTTGTCTAACAGATGAGAGGTAAGATAAATAGAAGCTAAGTTTTCGGATTTAATACCAGCCCAAATCATTGATACAGCTCGATACGGACTCTGATGATCGGGCCTAGGATAATAAAAGTTTCCTTGGTAAGGAAAAATTCGTCTCTGGTTATCTATCCGATCGACTACATTCCAACCTAGCTGCAAAGCAGCATAGAATACAACAGACTTAAATACAGAACCTGGTTGCCGGGTCGCAAACATAGCTCTATTAAATCCTTTAGCTTCAAAACCTGCGACAACGGCCCTGACTTCGCCTTTATCAAGAGCAATCAAACCACCGTTGATTTTGGGGTATTTTCTCAGCTCTACGGTAGCGTAATTTTTCTCTCGATCGTATTCTAAAACCTCGACAAAAACTACATCTCCCTCCTTCAAACTGTTCAGGATTTCTTTTAAATGATGGGCCCAGCCTTTGTAGGTGGGTAAATTCAGTAACTTCGCAGTCTTCTGCAAAGAATTGTAAGGAATCACACCTTTAGGAAG
>PBRN01000142.1 GCA_002725955.1 Pseudobdellovibrionaceae bacterium | reverse complement strand
CCCTCAGGAGTATGTATATAGTGCTTTTTTATCGATGCCCTAGCCCCGTAGCTGCAGATGTGTCTGTTTTGTTTGCAAGTGTTTTTTTTTCAGCCATTTTCCGTATATAAATATCTATAATCATGATGAAAATTGCGGCATATTCTTTGCTTCTTCTTGTCTTGGCGGCTTTATGGTTAGTTGTTAAAAGGCAGGTTACATATGAAATTAAACTATATATTGTTGTTGGCCCTTATGGGTTGGTCTCCGAGTTTGGATGCTGGAACAGTGCATTCATGTAAAAATATTTATCGGAAAGTCGGAAAATCTAAGGAAACAAAAAAGTTAGTTAAATGTGTTATGAAATTACCTGAAGGCAATATTGGAGATATTGTTGAAGTAAAAAACCAGTCCAACTACATTATTGCGACGGGAAAAATCCTCAAAAGAAGAGGGCAGTACGTATCTGTTATATTGACTGATGTCATTAAGACCGTTAGATCCCAAGATTTGGTATCAGTAAGAAATCAGGACAGCAATGATCAATGGACCGCTACTAAGGCTCCTTTTTGAATCGATGGATTTCGGGTATCTAATGCATAATCAAATTAGTGATTGCAGAGAATCAAAGGAATCTAAGTATATATGCTAGAAAAATGCTCTAAAGAGACTGATAGGCGAAAGTCGATCGTTTGGATACTTTGCTCTAATCGATGGTACAGCGCCATTACGGAGTATAGCTTGTGCTCGGCGAAAGCGTTAAGTGATTTGGGGTACCATGTCATCTATAGTCCGCTCGATCATTCTCCAGCAGATTTTAAAGCCAGAGAATTAGATGTTCAGCTAGAGCCTGCAAGGTCTTTTAATTTATTAGATTGGAGGCGCATAAGGCGTATTGCAAAGGAGCATAAACCTGATGTTCTGATTACCTTCGGAGGTAAAGAAGCTGTTTTAACTTCCCTAGCTGTTCAGAATGTTAAGCGCTTTCGTTTTCGAGGTCAGAACGGCGACCTAACCAAAAGGTTTGAAAGCCTTAGGATGATTATGAGTTTCTGGAATCAGACTATCATAACTCCTTCAAAGGATCTTTCTAACCGGATTGCATTAGGTACTGGAAATAAAGCATTTACAGTGCATTTAGGTCGAGATAGCAATAGTTTTGGACCCTGTGATAGAGCCGATAAAAGAGTAAATCGTGCTAGCTGGCGCTTGGCTGGCAGACCTGAAATTCAGATCTTTGGTCGACTTGATCCCGTGAAGGGGCATCGAGAGTTTCTCCCTATTTTTAAGGAGTTTATAGATAGTCTTCCTGTTGATGGTGCTGTCAGGCCCATTCTGCATATTATTGGTAAGCCGGTTAATATGACAGCAGAGGATATTTACCAAGTGGCTGACAAACTGGGCCTTGATCGGGACGACTTGCTGATCACGAGCAGTCGAGTTCCTGATCCCTCCGGGGTTATGGCTAAGGCTGTACTGGGTGTTATTAGTTCCATCGATTCTGAGATAATCTGTAGAGTCGGAAAAGAATACTTACTTTCTGGCACGCCAATACTTGTTTCTGGCGTTGGGACTTTGGATAAGTTAATTCATTCTAAATTTGGCTGGAGTTGGAAAGGCCTAAATTTTGACAAAAAAGTAGTACTTTTGAGGGAATCTTATAAGACTTCCTTGGCGGAGTCAGATGAAGTGCGTATTCAGCGCTCCAGCAGAGCTGCATCACTATATTCGCTTGAGAATATGGGTAGGCGACTTGCGGATGTCATTGCTTTAGGAGCCGATTAAGTTTCGGTTCGTAACCACTTTCTGGGCTTTGATCCCTCGCTATGACCCACCAGACCCTGTGTTTCCATAAGTTCAACGATTCGTGCTGCTCGGTTATAACCTATTTTTAATTGCCTTTGCAGGTATGATGCGCTGACCGAGCCTTGTTTTTGGGCGATCCAGCAAGCTTCGTCCCATTTCGCATCTTCTGTCAGAGAACTCTCGGAGCCTCCTGATGGTTGAACTTCTTTTTCGAGTTCATTATCGATCCATGAAATCGCAGTGTCATCGTACGAAGCAGAAGTATTACCTTTGACCTCTTCTACTAGTTCAACGACCTCTTCGTCTTCTAAAAATGCTCCTTGGAGTCTCTCCAATCTAGATTGACCAGGCTTGAGGAAAAGCATATCGCCTTTACCAAGAAGCTTGTCGGCTCCAATCGAATCTAGGATTGTGCGACTGTCGCCCCGCGAAAAAACCTTGAAAGCGATACGGCAAGGTAAATTTGCTTTAATGACCCCTGTAATGACGTCTACTGATGGTCTTTGGGTAGCTAAAACCAAATGGATACCGCTAGCCCGTGCCTTTTGAGCAAGTCTTTGAATGGATCCTTCAACATCTTTAGGAGCTGTGAGCATCAAGTCAGCTAATTCATCAATAACAATAACAATAAAAGGAAGAGCGGTTACGTTGTCATCGCCTGATAACCCCCTTATTTCCGCCTTTTTCTCTGGGCTGGCCTTTTCCCAAAAAGAATTAAATCCTGCTATTTGTCTTACCTTGGTGAGCTCCATAAGTCTGTATCGTCTATCCATTTCCTGAGTTGCCCACTTTAAAGCAAGAGATGCTCGGGATGGCTCGGTAATAACCGGCATCATTAGATGTGGTATTCCCTCGTAGACTTTTAGTTCCAATATTTTGGGGTCAACCAGAATCATGCGGACTTGATCCGGTGAAGCTTTCATTATCAGGCTACACAATAGAGAGTTGATGGCAACCGATTTACCTGCNCCAGTTTGACCAGCCATTAAAAGGTGAGGCATGGTAGCTAAGTCACCACAGTATGGTGATCCTTTCANTGTTTTNCCCATAGCAAACGTTAAAGGNGANGCAGATTCATTAAAGTCAGCNGATTTGATNACATCTCCAAGAAAAACTGTTTGNCTTTTCTTGTTAGGTACCTGAATCCCAACTACCCTCTTCCCNGATACTGGATGCATGAATATNGAATCTACCTTTAANGCGAGGGCGATATCGTCNATAAGNCCNGTCATTTTTGATATTTTTGTGCCAGCGAGAGGTTCAAATTCNTAGACCGTTACAACTGGACCTGGNTGTATGGCAGANACTTTACCTTTGACGAGGAAGTCCTCCAGNGCGCAGACTAGNTCTTTAGCAGTTTGTTCAAACTCTTGNTTTTCTTCGNTNGTTAAAGGCTCCATAGCNGCCGATTGGCGGAAAAANGTATGAGAAGGAGGAGTATATATGNTGCTNGAAGTTTCCTCTTTTNTATCTAGNTCAGANATNTCCANTGNCTTAGNGTCATCTGNTNTNACTGAGTTCAGNTCGGGAGTGNTTTTCTCCTGGCTGGGATTATAAAAATTGGGTGCNGTNTAGNTTTCGTCAGTCAATTNTTCNGCACTTCTGATTGGGGCTTTAATTTCCGCCNGTGNTTTTNTCTCTTGTTTCTTATCTTTNATTATTTTTNCTANATANATNAAAAAANNTTTTANTGATTCNGTGATGGTTCGGTGNGTTATTAGGTTGTAGCTGCAGAGTATNCCAAAAATAACACAAGAGATTGCNCCNGCTGGNCCTANGAATCGTTTAGACCAATNACTTAGGACAATTCCCAGTTGGCCAGATGAAGGAAAAGATACATCATCGATCTGAAGGNTTTGTANCCAGCTCCCAGAGCTTAGCGATAAGCATAGGAATAGAAGGNTCCAGCCAACNATTCGAGACANGCTCAGTGGTATCTTTCTATTTAAAATAGANGTTGTNAGGAAGGGCACGGGGACTAGCCAAGCTAATATGCCTAAACCATATATCATTGAGTNGGCGATAAAAGCNCCTGAATATCCACCCATATTATTTTGCNGCATTGCAGGCCATGCCCAGGACCAAGGTGAAGGNTCAAAAGGGCTCCAGCTAAANAANGCACAGTAATAAAAGCTTGATATCCCGATCACNANGAAACAAAAAATTTCTTTTTGCCAATCNTGATCTAGGGCTGAAAAAAGGGGACGAAAGAAAACTGTTCTAAGTTTGGTCCGAGAAAATTTCGATTCCAATTTAACCCCACATGTTCTTTGANACTTTTTGCGAGTTATGCTGTTTGCTATTATAGCATAGATCCCGCTATCGCATTGTGTATGCNATGTGAGGGTANCAATCNTTTAATGCAGCCAAGACTTCATATCACTTTGCCAAGAGCTCAATCTTTTCCTGTATAGATGGTATAAAGTTCTTCGNTGACTNAGGTTTAATTCAGATATGCTNGANCGCATTGAATTNAGCTCGGATGCTTTTAAGATTTCTAANGCAGCGTCCATGATTTTTNTTTGTTCNGGCTTTTNNGGGGTTTTGATTTCCTTGGCNGATTCGGTGTCGAATATTTTAATGTCNTTCGGGTCAAATAGTATGTGATTGGCTCGCATNCCTTCTTGAAAAATCACTTGCCAGATAGGGGGAAAGATTCCATTNGAAGCGTATTGTTCTTGTATTAGGTTTTCGTACTTTTTACTCTTTTTCATTTTTTTTCCTTCANGCNCTTATCGCTAGTCNNNATTTTGCAAGACGCTGACCAAGCNGGATNNCANTCAAGTATNTATAAATANACNATNTTTTAGGTCANTCGGNTNTTTTGTAGTGTCAAANACTTAGTCGACTGCACTTGAAGAAGTTAAAATAGAGAAGGCTGAGAGTTTGGNTACAANGGAGATACTACGTCAGCATATTTTTTCAGTTCAGTTACATATCGTTTAGCGTAGGGGCCATAAATATAAACTTCTTTAGGCATGACAGACTGGATCACTTCTTTTAGCTCTTTGCCTTCNCAANTCGAACTTATTGTGAACCTTTCGGANATAATGCTATCCATATTTTTNTCAGNNGATTCNCCAGCAAAGTCTTCTANAATTAGAATCTTATCGTCCGCAATAAATTTTCNNCGTCCATTTTCTGGGGTTGGNAAAAGTTTAACCTTTTTCCTTGTGTGCTTAGATGAAAATAATGAGTAATGNCCTAGCTGNGAGCCAAAGGACTCNTAAACCTTATTAATGCGATGAATGGCTGGATGAACTGCNATCGGTATTTCNTTNTCNGATAGTAGNTTAGTGAGNTCTTGAGCTGTNGAGCTCGGTTGGCAGACAATAGTTGGATACACACCGNTTTTGAGNAGCTTTTGAACTGTGGCCAGAAGCCTCTCTTTCTCTTTTTTTCTGCTCGGCAGNCTAAGGCTTAGATCTGGTTGNTATGCTCCTAAAATCAGNTTTTCGGCCTTTTTTAACTGCATTTGTCTTACNGTACTAATCTTTTGNGTTTGCAGTCGGGGTGCATAGAGGATTTTATGATTATTGGTTTCAACATGTAATGATGCNCCTCCTAGGCTGCTGCCAGAGGGNAGGAGNTCCATCTTAAGTTTTCCCANGGTNAANGGNCTGTTGTATTGACACACNANAGCCTTNGGTTTTTTCCTGTTGGCTTCTAGAATCCGGATTGTCTCCTCAGTTGCAATAACCTGAGGTCCATTTTGACCCGTTGATCGTTCTGCTGAAGATAGAAAGGTCAACTGGCCATTCTTAGTGGAGTCAAACCACAGTATTGAATTTCCAAGCTGCAGACCATCCTCAGTTGGTTTGATCTTCAGGGAGTCCTCATTTTTGATACTTCCGGAGACCATTGTGATTCTTTCTATTTTTTAATAAAATCATCTAATAAATCTTTATAGTCTACCAAGGTGATATGGTCAAGCTTTGGAAGTATTGATCGTATACTAGAAATCCGACTTTAGTGAAGGTTATATAGTTTATAGAATATTTCAGTTATCTATCTTTCATTGCTAAAAAACTCTAATCACCTAATGCCATGTTTCTTGCGGGATCTTCGTATTTAGTTTTGTATGTTAAATTCCAATAGAATTCTGCGAATGGAGTAATACCCTTTATACTACCGTTGTTAAAGTTTTTATATAAAGCGACATAATTCTCGTAATCTTTTTTTAGCTTGTTAAAATTCTCTCGATTGGTTTCATAATTCATAAAAACCTCCTTATATTATGTTATCGGATAGTTTTTTTATAAATAAAATAATATTGATGTTTTAAATATAATGAATTATATATATTCTATAAAATTTTAACTACTTAGCTGGTATTATATAATGTCCCTTATAATTAATAACTTAGACGGTATTGTGCTATTTGCGGCACCTTTGGTTATCGCCTGCTTGCTTTGGGTGATTGTTTTCCGGGCTAAGGTCCCGGACCAAGTCGATTTCTTGGAACTGTCTTTGAAGGTCCAGTCTATGGCAAATATTTCCAATGATCTTAGCCATGTAGCAGAACATGTTCATGACTTATCGTTACTGAAGCAATATGAGAGTAACTTAGCTCTACTTGAGAACCTGTTGAATCTGATCGAGAGAAATTTAGACAATGATATTAATTCGTTAAAAGTAAACTATTTTCTGGCGATGACGTTGGAGCAAAAGTTCGAGCGCAATATCAAACAATTTAAAAATCATATTCGGGGTAAGCGCCTAAGAAAATTCAAACTATGCCTAGTGCTGAGACCGAAGCCCCCAAAAACGAGGGGGTGTTATTTTTGTTCTAAACCATTGGGGAAATGGGAGTGTTTAAGGCCAATCAAAACCCAAGTTCAGGGTATCACTCTCAAGGTATTGGGCTGTTCTGGTTGCAGAAAGCTGCTTAAGTTAGAAAACAAAGTGAATGTTCTTTATTTCATGAAAAATGGGTACCCGATTCATTGGTCTAAAGTTAAGGGATATATACCGGAGTCTAGATTTTGGAACCTAAATCATAATACCCAGAAGCCACACCTTACTTTGATTTCAAATAAAATGGATTCAGTTGAGCATTAACGGACGGATTCTAGCCGATGGACTTTTGGAAATAATAGATACCTTAAGTTCTTGCACCTGAATTAGCCTCTATATATTGATTTTTCTATCTTGCTGTATAGTTCCCAAACCAGTAACCTTCCGCTTGTTCTGGAAAGCTCAGGATCTGTAACATTTATTTCATCTTGATAAACTGCTTGCGATGCAGACAGAAGCATCTTGCTATAGTTGTTATTTATCTTGGTTTTCAGATATATCTTTATAACCGCCTAGGAGAAATAAACATGTCTTCACCGATACACGTTGCAGTTACTGGTGCAGCCGGTCAAATTGGGTATAGTCTGCTGTTTAGGATTGCCTCTGGAGAGGTTTTTGGGCCGAAACAAAAAGTCCGCCTCCATCTTGTAGAGTTGCCTGTTGCTATTAAGGGTGCTGAGGGTACGGCGATGGAAATTGATGACTGCGGTTTTTCCACTCTAGATGGCATAGATATCTATGACAATCCTGAGCAGGGTTTTTCTGGGATCAACTATGCTCTTCTTGTGGGGTCAAAACCCCGTGGACCGGGAATGGAGCGCAATGATTTGATTCGAGATAACGGGCCGATATTTGTTGGTCAAGGTAAGGCGCTAGCAAAGGCCGCCTCGGATGTACGGGTTGTTGTTGTTGGAAATCCCTGTAATACCAATTGTCTTATTGCGATGAATAACTGTAGAGATATTCCGGCAGCCCAGTTTTCCGCAATGACTATGTTAGATGAAAATCGTGCCCGAGCTCAGATCGCTGCTAAAGCAGAAGTTGGGGTCGGAGAAGTTGGCAGGCTTGCGATTTGGGGTAATCACAGTTCGACCATGTTTCCCGACTATGAAAATGCAACTATTAATGGGAAATCGGTAACTGAAGTCATTAGCGACCAAGATTGGTTGCAGGGTGAATTTATTTCTACAGTGCAAAAACGAGGAGCAGCAATAATAGCCGCTAGAGGGAAATCTTCGGCTGCATCCGCTGCGAATGCGTGTATTGATCATATAAAAAGGTTTAGAGAAAAAACACCTGAAGGTAGCTGGTTTTCTGCTGCTGTGCCAAGTGATGGGAAGTCTTATGATATTCCATCGGGCTTAATTTTTTCGTATCCTGTTAGATCAAATGGTGATGGCTCATACGAGATTGTAGAGGGTGTTAAATTATCTGATTTTGCTCGAACAAAAATTAAGAGTACAACGGAAGAACTCTTGAGTGAACGAGAGATCGTAAAAGAACTTTTGTGCTAATCTAGTACTAATTTTTCGTATGTATTAAACTCGGTGATGTAAGTCATCGAGTTTTCCCGGGAGAGTCAAATGCTTAAGCTATTTCTATGTTCTTTTTCGATCTTGTTAAGCGGGTGTCTACCTACTTACTTAGGGAAATATTCTAGTAGTGTCGTAGAGCCGGAAGATGTTTCTAGGAAAGTTCGGAAGGAGGCCGGTAACAAAATAAAGCCTATTTATCCTATCGCATCTAATAAGTATCGATTTCATCAGAAATATGAGCAAGTGTGGGAGTCAGCTCTAGGTGTTCTATTAGCCAATTACAATATTGCTATTGTTAATAAGGAGTCTGGAGTAATAACGACTGAATGGGATACATTTTATCTGAATAAGAAAGTTTATAGGAACAAGATAACTCTTTTTATCAAGCATAGTAGCTGGGGCCTAGTTGATGTGATGATCTATAATAATGTAGAAACCCTTGGGTCAGAAGTTTTTGGTTCAAAGTCTACGTGGTTTCCTGATACACAGGAAGAAAAGGAGTCCTCGCGGATCATTCGAAATATGGCAATTAGTTTAAATCAACCTCCACCTGATATCGCTTCTAAGCCTATCGCTCGCAGTCAAACTTCAAAAAAGATTGCAAATTAAATTTGGATACATGTTAAAGCTACGGGATTAGTTTCAGGTAGCTCTTAACTAGGTTCATATTAATCTTAATTCTTTTCGTGGAAGTCTGGTCTCGGGATTATTGATTCCAATAGATGTTCGATACTCACTAATACTCAGCATGTTACTTAAAGTCGCACTGTAATACCTTTAATTTGCCAATAAAGGCCTTTTGGCAATATTGAAGTAATGATTTAGCTCTATCTTTGAGTAATCTTTCGTATTCCGAAAAAGGTAATATTTTTGGTTTGAACTCAGTTTTCCAATTATTTACATCGAGCCCAAAAATAGTGGCTTGGAGTGGCTTATTTCTACTAATTCTTATTTTTACCCCCATGCCTTCGGGAGTAGAAGGAGGTTTAGTATTAAAAATGAAATTTCCAATAGAATAGAAAATTGGTTTACCTTTATATACTTCTATATTTTGAATGATATGGGGGTGGTGACCGATAACAGCATCTGCTCCAGCATCGATCATCAATTGAGCTAGCTTCACTTGGTATGCTTTGGGTTCTATTCTTCCTTCCTTACCCCAGTGGATATAAGGAAAAACCCAATCATATGAACTTTTCAGTTGTTTTATTAGTTTTCTTGTTCTGCTAAATGAAATGTAGGAAGTTCCTTCTTCATAGTCAGAAGCCCAGAATTCTTTGGGCAATGTGCGCGTCAACATTAATATGCACACCCTACCCTCTTGTGTGTCGATTACCACTGGCTTTATCGCATCTTCTAAATTAAATCCTGCCCCGCCGAATTTAATTCCCGCTGATTTCAGTTGGGACTGGGTTTCAATTAATCCGATTAGACCAAAGTCTAAACTGTGATTATTGGCTAACGAGGCTATATTTATACCGAGGGATTTCATGATGGAGATAGTTCCAATCGGCATGTGTAAGTTAAACTCTTTTTTGAGCCATGGGACTTGGTTTTTGGTAATAACTCCTTCCATATTGACTATGTTGTAGTCCGCACCCCTGGTAATAGGGAATATTTCTGCCAACATATTGCTCGGGTCAATATTGGCCTTGGTTTGATTCATGGCTCGGTCGGAAATAAAAAAATCTCCCCAAAATTGCAGTGTAGTGGCTCTAGCGTTATTTACGGAACAAATTGCTATGATTATTGCTAACAGCTCATGGCCTTTCAAGAGTGACTCCTTACGGTTATAAGTGCCTATTCATATTTTATACGAAAAAAATCATTTGCTTCCTATAAAACTGGTGTTATAAACACGCTTCCTGATTTCATATTCAGGACTTGTGGAGGAATGGCCGAGTGGTCGATGGCGGCGGTCTTGAAAACCGTTGTGGGGTAACTCACCTAGGGTTCGAATCCCTATTCCTCCGCCAGTATATGGAGAGATGGCAGAGTGGCCGAATGCACATCCTTGCTAAGGATGCGACTGGGTAACTGGTCCGAGGGTTCAAATCCCTCTCTCTCCGCCATTATGAACCTATCCTACGTAAGAACATAGCAGTTAAGACTAGCTGAAGACATGCTAGATGAAAAAACCAATCAGGGTCAGTTGGGTCTTCGCCTATAAACATGACCATGCAGGCTAGTCGATATAATTTGGGTTTGAAAATAGACAAAAAATGTCAAAAAGACACACTTTGGGCGCAGCAGAAAAAAGCTGAGAGATTTGTGTGGCCTCATTTTATCCCGATAGCTGGTGTACTTGTTGTTATGTGTAATCAGGCATCAATGCGTCAGATATTATCCAGGTTCAAAAACTTGAAATGATTCCAAGATAAATATTTTGTTGGTCGGTGTAAATTTTCAGAAAACCTAGTAGTTTTTCTGGTTGTTTTGTGTGCAAAAAATCCGGCGTCGGGCTATGCTTCTTTTATATATGAGATATTTTCATGAGCCAATTTCTCGTCATTTTTCAAATGTGGTTTGTCATTATGACTACGTTTTTTTGCCCATATTTTAGGCTTACCTATTAGCTTTATTTTCTTTTTTTTGCCGGCATATAGCGCACGACTCAGTGTTTTTGTTTAAAAAATAGGCATAACTAAAAGTCATGTTTTCTCTTGAATTCACTTTTACTATTTAAATAGCGGGTTGGGGTAAATTGATTATAAAGTAGGCATAAAGCTATTGATTGTTGTTTTCCTTCGTTAGGATGAATGAGCTTAGGCTTTTATTTTACGTTGGTAAATTTGCAAAGAGGTAGGCCGATTGGTCTTATTCTATTGACTTGCGCATTGGTTACGAATATACATTGTTTCTCTTATTTTGCAGGCACCCGTAGCTCAGCTGGATAGAGTACCTGACTACGAATCAGGTGGTCGGAGGTTCGAATCCTTCCGGGTGCGCCATTAATTCTTACGCATGAAATCCGTTAATAATCTTGTTTAGCTGTTGGTAGCGATGCGCATTCGCCGTATCTTAATGCTGCTGATATTGTTTTGTCCATTTCCTTAATTATTTTTTCGTGGAACTGGTTAATTATATTTTCCATTTCTTGCGGTTCACTCGTTGGCTTTGGGGGATATATTGGCTTGCTTACCGAGTGGGTTAGTATGATTGGCTTCGGTAATAGGCTAAAACCAAGGCCTTTTGCCAAGAACACTGGTAATTTCATTTTTTGATAAAACCAACTTGTAAACTTATTCTCATAGATTGTGAATATGTCATCGGCTTTTGGGCATGCGGCGAGTATGATTGGTGCGCCAGTTTCAATAGATAACCGAGTGAAGCCTTTTCTTTCTTTCCATTTAATCTGATACTTTTCATTAGAAGATCGCAAAGATTCTTGCATTCCCCCGGGAGCGACATACAGTAATTCGCCATTATTTAGTAGCGTATTAGCATTGGCTGGATCTCCTACAACACACCCAAGTCGTTCCATAAGTCTTCCTAAACCAGGAAGCTTGTAGAAAAGTTTATCGATCAATGCCCGGGGAAAGCGCTGAAAGTCCTGAAATACGGCTGCCATAAGTAGCATAATGTCGTATGTTGCAAGACTATGATTACACGCAATTATGGCAGGACCTGTTTTGGGTATGTTGTTGATCCCTATGATCTTATGTCTGTGATAAGCCCTCAACCCTTTGAATACAGGTAACACCTTAAGAGCGAATTCCTCATCCATGATAATTTACCTTGAGTTGATAGTTGGCTTTTTTAAAGTATTCGAAAATGATTATAAGTCAAATGTTCCGTCATAAACTTTTTCTGCTGGTCCTGCCATTGTAACTGCGCCGGTATCTTCCGGTTGACGTAGGTATAATCGGCCTCCAGGCATATCGATACCGATCCAGTTGGAGCGGGAAATGAAACCTGATTTATAGGCGGCAGCCGCTACTGCGCAGGCTCCGCTGCCGCAGGCTTTGGTTTCGCCTGCCCCTCTTTCCCAAACCAGAACTTCAAAGAGCTCTTCCAGGGAATCTTCAATTTGGCTGTTGGCTAGGTTACTGTCCTGCTGTGTTACGGCCTTTTCTTTTACTAGATGTACATTTATTCCATCCCATATCTCTGAGTTTTGAAGTAGTGGACCGATTTTAAGTAAAGCCTTTCTTGAGATACTAGGCATAAAGAACACTAAGTGTTCGTTACTAATTTGGACGAATGAAAAATCATCCAGCATTTCAGGCATTGATGCTAGCTTAGTAATTCTCTTTACCTCTTCTTGAACTTTATCAAAGCAGTCCGCTTCTTTGTTAATCTTGGCTTTACCCATATCGACGGATACTATTGGATATTTCGTTTTGGCTTGGCCCATAAATTGACAATATGCTTGGCTTCCTTCGATCAAAGGAAATAGTATTCCTTCGGGGGAGATGGCTTTTTCCGATAAGTGTCTATTTCTTGCGCTTGAAGCAGCGCATCTGATGCCATTGCCACAGGTGGCTGCGAGGCTTCCATCACTGTTAATTATTTTTAGCATAGTCGGAACTAAAGGCGCTGATTCTGAATAGTGGATAATGATCAGGCCGTCTGCACCAATACCACTTCCTACCCTATTACATAAATTCGATGCTGCCTTCTGTAGTGCTTTAAAAACGATTTTGTCTTCAGGAACCCAGATAACAATAAAATCGTTTAGACAGCCATGCCACTTTTCGAATTTAATCTTCAATGCTGTCTTCCTCTTTCTTTCTCGGGTTGAAGCGATAACCCCTGCCTCGGACACTTTCTAGGAAGTTTGGCGTACTAGGGTCTCTCTCGATATGTTTTCTTAATCTCATTACAAAGTTATCTACGGTTCTGGTTTCTACCCTACCTTTCAGCCCCCAGACGGCTTCCAGGAGATGTTGTCTGCTGAGTACTTTGTGGGGATTGGTGAGAAACTCTTTCATTACATCTGCTTCTAATGCGGTCAGGTGAACCCTGCCCTTAGGGCACCTTAATTCTAGAGAGTCGATATTAAGGCTGAACTCGCCTTCGCTATACTGAGACCTTTTATTTTGTGTACTTGAGTGTTTTAAAATCTCTGATCTAGCCGCCATTCTCTTTACGCGTAAAATAAATTCTTTTAAATGGAATGGTTTAGTCATGTAATCATCAGCACCCGTCTCGAGCCCTTCGATGATATCTTTTTCTGCAGCTCTGGCTGTTAGCAGCAGTATACCTGTCTCTATATCCTTATGGCGTATTTTGCGGGCAACTTCGAACCCGTTCATTTCGGGTATCATCACATCTAGGATTATAAGGTCATAAGGACCCTCTTGTTGCCATTTCTCTATGGCAATTAAGCCATTTGCTGCAGGGGTGACATTAAAACCTTCGAGTTGGAGATTGTATTCAATATTGAACGCTAAATGTGGTTCGTCTTCGACCAGCAGGATCTTTTTTTTATTACTATTCATCGCCAGGCCCTTTAGACATGTTGGTGCAAGATAGCACCATCGCAGATTTTAGCCTATACTAAATTATTTACCCGCTTGGAATGCTGATGAAAAAGGTAGATCCTCTTCCTGTTCCTTGGCTTTCGGCCCATACTTTGCCATCTAATAGTTTCACTGTGGATTTCACCAAATAGAGGCCGATTCCGGTGCCGTGAATCGCTTTAGAAGTGGCCAACGAGCTCCGGTGAAATAACTTAAATATTTTCTTGAGGTCTTTTCTCGAAATTCCATAGCCGTGATCTTCTACCGCAATCAATATTGAGTTTTTATGAGATGATGTGTGAACTTTGATTATGCTTTCTTTGGGTGAATATTTAATCGCATTTTCTAGTAAATTTCCGATAACCATACTATATGCTAGTCTTGAACCTACTATTTCCATATTTTGATCACAATCAAGTTCGAATCGTTGGTCTAGCTCAACATCTAGGAACCGAGTATGCTCTTTAATTTCGATTATTAGATCATATAGATTGAAGCATTCATTGTTATTTTTTAGATCATGGATCCCCCGATCCAAACTAGCTGATATAAGGATTCGGTCTACTAAGCGAACAAGCCGATCAATGTCTGTTTGGACCATTCCCATCAATTTTTTTGCAATGGGTTCAGGAAGTTGCCCACTCTGAAGAGTTTCGAATGAGAGCTGCAGGCTTGCTAGGGGTGATCTTAATTCATGAGTCACACTAGAAACAAAAGTTTTCTGTTGTCGGACCAAGCTGGTCTGTTTTTGGGTGAATACAAATAGTAAAATTGTTCCCAGCATAATGATGGCTAGCAATATACAGCCGATTATCAACGTGAAGATCCCGAGGGTTGGATCTATATCTCGGGCCCCCATTGCTTTTGTAAGCTCACCGATTACTTCATTTTGACTTATGAACCAGATAACCCAGAGTATAGTTAAGGCTACCCACACAATCTGCATCAAAACAAAGACAGAAATTGGATGAGTTAAAAATTTGAAACTATTGGATGCCCATTGCCATGGGAAAGACTCTTTTGCTTTTCGAGGTGACGGCATACAGTTATCCTCCGTTCATTCGCTTCGAACCTTAACATATTTAGTTTTTAAAAATATAGGTTATTTTCGAGAGGTTGTTATTCGGAGTCGCTTGAATTTATTTCGTCACGTAGTTGAATAGCTTTCCGATTTAGTTCTTTACTAACGACTGACGTTAAAAACTTCGTTAAATTGACAATCTGAGTTTCTGATAAGTGCTCAAAAGAAATGGCTGCAGTTTTTCCTGATATAAAAACCCGCCGTACTTTTGCAGATAATTTGAGAAATTCTCCATATTCTGTGATTGATTGATATCCTACAATCGGAATCGAAACTTTCATCTGATCGCCTTCTCGGAATACCTTTTCGGCATCTTCTTTTTTCTCTTTTCTTATTAAGGCGCCATATATGCTCAAATCTAATATTTCACCATCCCAGGGTTTTTCGCTATCTAACAGATAAAAGTTAGCTTTATGATTTATTTTATAGCGCCGAGCTCTTCTTTGATTTTTGGTTTCGATACTTTTTTTGATACAGCTGAAAATTTCTTCTCTATTACTATCAGTGTAGTCAATATATTCGTCGGTCTCATGCCAAGCGATCAAGTGATCATGGTACATCTGGACCAATTTCTCTTTATCTTTTGTTAAGAAAAGAACGGGAATCTTTTCTTTATTACGCCTTAACTTAAGTGTTTGTACTAAAGTCATAACATTTGGGAGGCTGTCAAAGCCATCATCTATAATGAGCAGCCTTATTTTCCTGTTGAATAGGCGTGTCAGCTCTTTGTCATTGGAAGGCTTTGTTACGGCAAGGTCTTTATAGGAGTTTTTGAGATATCTTTCGATATCGCTCTTGATTTCCCTGTGCAGCTCTTTATTAAATTCAGATCCCATGGCCATTATTACATAATGCTTGCGCTTCCTTTGGGGAGCCTGCAGGTATTGGCTTATGTTAGTTTGATTTTTTTCTTCTAATATAAGGCTATCGACCATTTGTCCGCCCCTCTTTCTGATCAAGTTTCCATGAGAGTATATGTCTAAAGAAAGAGAATGGTTCGACCTTTATAGATTTTAAGCGGTGATTATGCGCAGCATGATGCATTAACGTCCATAAAAAAGTGTAAGGAGCTTCATCAGAAATAATATGGTGTAGTTTGCGATAAATGGCTCTTCTTTTTTCGAAGTCATTGGTTGAATGAGCCTCATTTAACATAGAGTCTACGGATTGGTTTTTAAAACTGACAAAATTATTCCCCCAGGGAACTGCGCTAGAGCTATGGAATAAGCTGGTGATATTAGTTGCATCGTCAAAACTCCATGAAGCTATTGTAATATCGAAGTTGTGCTTCTGTAGTACGTTTTTTTTCCAGATTGACCAATCTAAAAACTCTAACTTAACTTCTATACCGATCTGAGCTAAATAGTTTTGATATGCCAAAGCTATCCTTTTAAGAGTTTCACTCTCCCCAGTAAGTGGTACTGAAAACTTTAAGTTAAATCTTTTACCTTTATTGTCATATTGTATACCGTCTATAAGTTTAAACCCAGCCTGCTGTAATAGCTTGCGGGAACGTTCAGGCTCAAATGGATAGCCGCTTACTTCAAGGTTATATGCCCACGAAGTAGGTGGTATTGGTCCGGTGATCAAAGTTCCTTTATTTTGGAAGAAAGCCCCGAGCATTTCTTTCCGATTTATTGCATAGTTGAGTGCTTGTCTTACCTTCTTATCTTTTAGCTTTGATCTATTGAGGTTGAAAGCTATAAATGAAAAGGATAGCGCATCATAAGGTACGACCCCGAGATTTTTATCTCCAGTGATTTCAGGTAAGTCTCTAGGAGACACATTTGTGACTAAATCGAGGGATTGATACATTAATGATTGGGCCATGATAGTCTTGTCAGCAAAGGACTTCATGACGATTTTCTTGATTTTAGGTTGACCTAGAAAATATTTTTTATTTGATTCTAGAAGGATCTCTCCCTGATTATTAATTTCCTTGATCATATATGGGCCGGTTCCAACCGGCGCTAGAGAAAATTTACTATTCTTGTTTAGTGAGTTCTGATCCTTCAATAGGTGATGAGGTAGTATTTTAAAAGTGATAATCCGTAGTGGATCTTTTAAGGCGCGATTAAAATTAATTTTTATTATCGATTTAGATAAAGTATCGACTGACTTTATTATATTAAATCTCTCTTTGTTAGGTATTTGGCTCTTAGGACTTTGGATGAGTCTAATTGTTGTTTGTACGTCCTTAGCACCGAATAGATGATCGGGCTG
>PBRN01000141.1 GCA_002725955.1 Pseudobdellovibrionaceae bacterium | reverse complement strand
TTCCACTGGGCTATCGTCAACTTCTACTAAACTATCATCCAGTTCAAGGCTATCGTCTAGTTCCACTGGGCTATCGTCAACTTCTACTAAACTATCATCCAGTTCAAGGCTATCGTCTAGTTCCACTGGGCTACCATCCAACTCAAGACTGTCGTCCTGCTGTAGCGGATTATCATCCAATTCTAGACTATCATCCAGCTCTACCGGATTATCATCCTGCTCTACCAAAGTATCGCCGCCTTCTAATGCACTATCATCCAACTCAAGCTCATCATCCATTTCCAGCGAATTATCATCAACTTCAACCAAACTATTATCGACTTCTAAAAGGTCCATATCATTTTCAAGATCTACATTATCTAGTTCCAGATCAGAATCATCTTCTTCGAGTCCTCCGTCACCTTGAACCAATCTGGTCTCATCACTATCTTCAGCTAAGTGATCGGACTCATCAGGTTGAATATCCAATGGACTTCCACTACCGAAAGGGTCAACACCATCGGATGCATCTTGACTATATGGCAATAAAGCCTCTACAAAACCTGTAGTTCCAGCCCTTTCTATATAATCGAATAGCTGCTCATCACTCTCTTTATTTTCCACATATACATCAACAATTGCTCTTAACTTTGCTGAAAGCTGTTCCGCAGGAATACCTTCAGCAATAAATGAAGCCATTTCCGGCAATTGAGATTTCTTACCACCAATGGAAATACTGTAACCTCGGTTATCTCCAACAATGGATAAATCATATGTATTAGTAGGCACACAGCACTTCCAACACCCATTAATACCAATGGTCAATGGACTGTCTGAGATAACATCCTGAAGCTCTTTTGTCGCTTCTACAGCAGAACCGAGGGCATCTTGCTCATGATCAGGACAAAGTTCGCCCACGCAAGCCACCGGCTGATGCAATCCATCTTGATAATGCCTGAAGCCTAGCCCAACTGCTTTCAATTCTTCGATCAGTCCATCGAATTCTGTAGCCTTGACAAATATACCCAACCGCTGATCTTCCGTAGCTTTAACTATCGCAAGATCTCGGTCACAAATTGAAGCTATTAGCTTTAATTGGGATGAATTATATAATCCACCGGGAGCTTCAGTGACAATTAAAATAGTTCCATTTTTGAGATTAAAGGTACTAACCATTTACCCCTATACCCTTGAAATCCTTGAGAGGACTTCCCAAAGTTCTCGCCTCCAAGGCTTCATTCGGTATATGATCATGGAACTTTAGGGTCAGGAGGGAAAATATCTTAAAGAATAAACACTTAAAGGCTGGTTTCATATAAGAATCTTAAAAAAAATAAGGCTTTCCAATTCTGGAAAGCCTCGAAAAAATAAACTTCCGGTATTTTTTCAAGTAAAGTTTTCCATATAATCTCGAAGCCTTTGATTCATTAAGGCTTTTGATATCCAGAACGGTTCTGCTAGCTGCATAACGATATCCAAGGAGCTATCAATTGTCTCTACTTCTTTTCTCAAGATATTCGCTGGCACGAGCAACATTCCGGCAAAGATATTTGCTTGAATATCCAACACCTCATCAGGAGTGTCTGCAAACTCGATCGCAACTGGATTAGCACTTCGACAAAGATACTTATATAATTCTTTAGCAATAAGAAATCTCATATAGGGCCTCATTTCCTGCCCCCTATATGTCACAGTAGTTTTTAATTCAGTGCCGGAGCCTTCAGAAGTTACTTTAACCGGTGTATCAATCTCATCGGAACCGACTAGCTGAAGATTCGGATATAACTGAAATACCTCATGAAGATAAATAGGGGCTTCCGTAAAAGAACCTGAAGCCAATACTTTTTCAGCAACCTTAGAAACTTCCTGCCTATTCACATCGAATAGATCTTCAAAAGAATTCAAACCGCTGTCATTTTGCCACTTTGCAGGATTTTTAAAAAATTCTTTTTTCAGATTTTCTAAAGATTTGCCATTCAGAGCAAAAGCCCCATAGCCCCTGTATTCAAATACAGCTTCCTCAAGCCCTACCCGCCCAGCAGCAATGTCAATCAGTAGTCGCTCATCAATATTCAAATGATCAGCTATACTCCGAAGAGTAGCTAGCGCTCTAATATTTTTCTTTCCTTTTTTCCAGTGACTGCAATCAGCTGGATCATAACCCAAAATCGCACCCACATCCTGGTCAATAACCTTGACGTTTCCCTCATAGCGGATTTCAAGAGCCTCTTTACAAAACTTAAATAACGTAGCTGAATTTGGATATCTATTTGCTTCAACCTTTTTCATATGAACTCCTATTCAAACCACGCAAACTAATGGACGAGAACCCTCACAAGAATAATAAAAAAAACAGTTTCTTTGATGTGCTCTTTTAATTAGAAACGATTTTTTGGTTCGGGTCAAGAACCACATCGTAAGAATCGTCTACTTTAGACAAAAAAACATTTATTATCAATATGTTATGAAGAAATTCATTTTAAATAATATGTTGTGAATTTCACAACTATCATCCTTAGAATTTTAACCAAGAAGTTTTTATTCGCAGCCAATACACCGAAATCAATGTTAATAATATGATGTTTATATTTTTTATCAAACAACCAGTAAGATCCACACCCGGAACTGGCCCTATCATATCGAACTTTCTTCCATCTATATAAAGATAAGAAATTTATGAAGTCTGCTATCCAAACGCCTATCTCATTAATTTTTTGTTTGTATACTGAGAGACCCACCATATTTCTTGTCGGTCACAATTTGACTTCTTATATCAATGACTAAAAAAACGGGAGTTCGGTGCTGCTTGGTCATATTAGACTTTCATAAATCAGGCTTAGCCCTAGACATCTTAAAAAAATTGAGAAAAAAATCGGAACCTGATTAAAGAGATGATACGACCGAAAATTGATTGATATATAAATACGGCCTTTTTCGCAGACAAAACGACGGGTACATTTAAACTAATCTGACAAGAGCAAAACATAATGCAACGCAGCAAACTATATTGATTTAAGTTTGAACTTCAAGTATCTATATGAACCCATCGAAATGACTTAGTGCTAAAATTAGACTCATTGGTGTGTCTTTATTGTAAAAAATGTAATAAAAAGCTTATTTAAAGTTACAGTTTGACTTGAATTTAATGTAATGAATTTTAATATCTGAAGTCTTTACTTGATACTTAAGCATCCCAAAAGGACATGGCCAATGAAAAAACTCTCTCTCTTTTTGATCGTTTTACTTTCTACTAACGCCTTGGCCTTTAACGAAATTGAACACTACAAACTGTGGAATCAATTAATAGAAAAACACGTAAGGAAATCGGGAACAGTTGACTACATTGGTTTTAAACAAGACTTACAAATTTTAAACCAATTCATTGATTCTCATAAAAAGCTGAAATTCACGAATCTGGACGAAAAAGAAAAAAAAGCTGTTCTCATTAATCTATACAATGCGGCCATGATCAGAAATATACTAAAAGCAGCCAAAGACCAAAATATTGGCCTAGAAACACCAACATTCCTTGACCTGGAAATTAATTCCATCCGAGCTCCTGGAGGAAATTTATGGAACGGTAACTATACGGTATTTCTTGAGGACAAACAGCTAAACCTCGATAATATCGAACATGATTTATTGAGAGGAAAAGGTGACCATCAATACGATAAAATGAAAATTAAAAAACTCGATCCTAGAATTCATGTAGCAGTAAATTGTGCAGCACTTAGTTGCCCCCCTATCATAACGACAGCCTACACATCGAAGAATTTAGAAGCCATACTAAACGAAAATATGATGCAATTTGTCAATTCAGACAAACAATTTCACGAAATAAGCCCTACTCAATTACAAGTTAACTCTATCATATACTGGTACTATAGTGATTTCGACAATTATGGAAAATCTCAATCCAATATGGATGGAGCTGGAGATTATTTAGCCAGTTTTATTGATACAACCACAAAAAAAGGCGCCAGAAAATCAAAGCACCTCAAAAGACATTTAAATGATCGAAATAAGCTTATTTTGAAGTTCGATCCGAGATTCAAATTCAAATACAAATGGCAGATCAATGATATTAGAAATGCCTACAATCGATAAATAGTATCCACCTGTGAACAGGAAAAACCTTTCCAAATATACTATTCTGCAAGCTTTTCCTCTATCATATCGACGACTAGTTGGGGTGCAAAGTCGGTAATATCGCCCCCATGAATTGCCACTTCTTTAACTAAGCTAGAAGATACATAGTGATGATCAGCAGTAGTCGGAAAAAAAATAGTTTGAATACCCCCAAATAGCTTTCGATTTGTCATTGCCATAGGCATTTCATATGAAAAATCGGCTTCCGTTCTGAGACCACGGATCAAAGCAATAGCATTTTTCTCTAAGGCAAACTTTACTACAAGCCCCTCAAACGCCTCAACCTGCACCCTAGGCTCATTGACAAAGATTCTCTTGATCATATCCACGCGCTCAGCAGCAGAGAACAAAGCCCCCTTATGCCCACTACGCCCAACTGCGACAAAAACCTCGTCGCATAATGACAAGCCTTGCTGAACAACTTCTCGATGTCCATAGGTAAAAGGATCAAAACTTCCAGGAAATACGGCCACTCTTTTATCTGCTTTAACCATTCACATGCCTCTCAAACATAAGGATATAAGTTTCTCCGTAGCTTTTATCTTTAAAAAGTGTCCAGTCATGACCTTCACAAATAGCTATAGCCGCCTTCTTACCGCTCTTGTCACACTCCAAAACAAAAATACTACCCTGTTCCGTTAATCGTAAAAGGGCATCAGCGATCAATTGAACCCAGCTTTGAACATGCTTATAGGGTGGATCTGCCCAAACAATCTGAAATGGAGAAAATTTAGCTAAAATATTCCAGCTATTAAAAATGTCAGTTTCTATNACTTCAACAGATTCAACCCNCATATTCTGAGACTTCATTCTTCTGTTAGCCTCCAGAATATTAGAGCGCAATAAATTTGAAGCCTTCCTATCGGCTTCAACCAAAGTGGCACTGGTCGCACCATTAGAAAGAAACTCTATTCCCATAGCACCTGAGCCAGCNCACAAATCCAGCACACAAGCACCAACNAGACGCTGCCNCAGCATATTGATCACNGCAGCTCTAACCTTNGACGACGTTGGTCTAGTGATTTCATTNCCTGGAAGAGGGTGAATCTTCATACCCCTCAATATTCCAGATCCGATAACTAGNGCCATGTCGTTTTAGCTCCAATATNTTTGCACTANGCTCATACTATGGCAAAATCACTTATTTTTTTTGAGCTTGCCTTTTATTTCAGGCAGTATAGGTTAGCGAACTCGGTTCGACTAATNGGAGAAAGTACCATGAATATACAACAAATCCAAGAGGCNAGAGAGCTATATGGAATCGATAACTGGGGTAGCGGTTACTTCAACATCAACGATCATGGTAACGTAACCTGTCACCCAACGGCTGAAGACCACCGTGGNATCGACATCATGCAAATCATCNAAAAAGTCAAAAATATGGGGNCCTCNGCCCCAATGATTTTAAGGTTTCCTCANATTATTGATAATCAAATCATGAAATTNCTTCACGCTTTTCGAGATGCTATTTGGGAATACAGTTATACAGGTNGTCACTTGGGNGTTTTTCCTTTTAAAGTGAATCAAAGACGAGAATTTATCGACTCAATTGTTTCNGCAGGNCAAAGACAAAACTATGGNCTAGAAGTNGGCAGTAAAACTGAGATGCTCGCAGCACTAAGTTANGACTTAAGNCCTGAGTCATTGCTTATATGNAACGGATTTAAAGACGAGGAATTTATTGATTTAGGCTTTATCGGAAAAAGAATGGGAAAAAATGTAGTNATGGTGGTTGAAGGACCNGANGAACTACAAATGATTACTAAGCTAGCTAAGAAGGATCCACAAAACTGTCCTAAGTTAGGTTTAAGAATAAAGCTATATACCAAAGGTTCTGGAAAGTGGGCCAAGTCTTCCGGAGANACTTCTAAATTTGGCCTCACTACAGTCGAAGTCATAGACTGTCTTAAAATCGCACAAGACGCAGGTTTANGCGAGAANCTTGCAATGTTNCATTTTCACATAGGTTCTCANGTAACNGANATTAAAAGAATTAAGAAAGCTATCAAAGAAGCTGCNNGAGTCTACGCAAAGATTCATAAAATGGGTTATACACCTGAATATCTCAATATAGGTGGAGGAGTNGGNGTTGATTACGATGGAAGTAAAACATCTTTTCAATCAAGNGCAAACTATTCTATCCAAGAATTTGCGAATGACGTGGTTTATGAAATTGGNGAAGTGTGCANTAACGAGGAAGTAAAAAGNCCNATCATTGTTTCTGAAAGCGGCAGGATCATAGCTGCTTATCACTCTGTAGTAGTAACGGATATTCGNGAAGTTCANGGCTCNGAAGCNATAAAAGAAGANAGTGAATATAACGNGNAAGATGACAGTGACTCAACNAAAATGCATAAAAGCCTAGAAGAGTTAAAATATATATTAAACAANCTCAATCGAAAAAATTTCGTTGAATACTATCATGATGCAATTGAATATCACGAAGAGATGTTTACCCTTTTTAACTTNGGTTATATTGATCTANAAGAACGAGCAACAGCTGAAGANTTATTTTCTAAAATTTGNAGNAGAGCTCTNCACTTCTCCTCTTTTGACAAACACAGNCTCGAAGAATTNGATGANCTNCAATCAAAGAGAGTCAGTAAATATCTTGCAAACTTCTCTATTTTTCAATCAATTCCNGATGCNTGGTCTATCGACCAGCTATTCCCTGTGATGCCTCTTTCAAGGCATGAACAAAAACCNTCTGAAAAAGCTACTATCGTNGATATTACTTGTGACTCAGATGGATGTCTCGAGCAATTTGTAGACCGNCGAGACATCAAAAATGTACTCGATCTGCATCANCCCTCAGAAGAAGACTATTTCCTAGGGTTCTTTCTCGTTGGAGCATACCAAGAAAGCCTTGCTAACGAACACAATCTNTTTGGGGCNATCAATGAAGCNGAAATCANACTCTCTCAGNATGGNAGTTGGGATGTTATAAAAGTGACAAANGGTGATCCNATGGACGAACTCCTCACATCACGAAATTATAATATAGAAGAAATGCACCANAGTTATGAAAAACAATTAAANAAATNNNGTCAAGANACCAANGAAGAGAACATGAGCAAGCTGATGAAATCTCTTTCNTCAACACCTTANTTAAACAAAACTTAGACCT
Organism: Pseudobdellovibrionaceae bacterium; assembly: GCA_002725955.1. Classification (GTDB taxonomy): domain Bacteria; phylum Bdellovibrionota_B; class Oligoflexia; order Oligoflexales; family Oligoflexaceae. The sequence goes on along the minus strand of PBRN01000141.1, from coordinate 2,661 downwards.
AATTCNAAGANNAGAAATGAAGCAATAANTCTCNGCTTCATTTCTTATCTTAACCATTTTAAAGAAGGNTNTACTTAGTCATTCTTTAACANTTATAAACAACANCNAAATAATNGNCTCANACTATTAAATCNGGNCCTTCGTACTTNTCTCCTTTGCTGAGTATCGCTTCTGCCATATCCTCAACCTTCTTATTTAGGATTTGNCCTTTAATTTGAAACTCATTAGCTTCGTACTGTTGATCTTTCCAGTCGATAAAGAGCAAGGTTGATTCCTGCTGTTCTAAATACTCTTCAAAATAAACATCGATATAGTCAATCAAGAAAAGCGCAGCTTTTCTCGGAATTAAATCATTTTTTACATAATCAATCCGAGATTCTACAGGATAATAGAAAGAGGAATCACTATTTGACAATAGTGTTGTAACATATACACCATCGGACTTCTTTTCCGCAGTAATACGAAAAGTTCGATCATCCAAAAAAGTCGCATATTTTTGCTCCATACCCTGAGCAAGGATCTGACATTCATGACTTGTTAGAAAATTTTCATTTGCTTCCACAATACACCTCGGAAATTATAGCAAAAATTGATCTTGAAATTTCTTCATCGACTCACTGGAAGCCAGCTCCACTCCCATAAAAATTTCTTCTAGAATTCTGGTGCTTTCAAAGACTGCACCTTCCGAAGAAACTTCATATCCATCCATAAGCCAATCTTTTTTATCTTTGTCTAATTGACCTTTAGCATCATAGCTCAAACCTTGGAGTCTTTCTTTAATTTCATGACTACCTAGATCGTTAAATGTTTTTAAATCCTCTTCGCTAATAGGACGGATAGCAAAACCTTTACCTATTAGGGCATGCACACTTGCAGTAACAATAGATTTTTCCAAGCTAGCTTGCAGAGGAAATGCCCCAGCTCCTTTAAGTAGATGTAAGATGCCAAATAAACCATTAACAGCCGACATAAGCATTTTTAAACCAACCATCGATTCAATTAACTTAAAATTAAGCTTAGTTTTGCTCTCATCTATATATGACATACGCATCGGGAAACGATTAAACAGTCCCTTGAGAATTTCAGACTGATCATGCCCAAGACTATCCGACAATTTAGCATCTATAATATATAAGACTTCTCCATATTGTCTTCGCCGCCAAGCGGAATCAATCTCTTGACTCCCATTGATTCCGGTCTTCAGAATTTTCTTTACAGTGGTCTGACGAATATCATCCACTAGTGATAACCCAACCTTAAACAACGTTTTAGGATGCTCTTCTTTCAAAACCAGAAGTGCTACTTCTAAGTCACCACCTGCAAGATAATCCAAGCCTAAGGACACCATAGCTTTGGCCTGACTCAATATACGGTTCAACCCAAACATATCATCCGGATCTAAGTGGACTAAAGACATGAGGCTATTTGACAAATATAAAAGGCTTTGATGAAAAGTATAAATATCATCTATCGACCATTCTTTGACCTGAGCCAGTGATAAGGCCTTATCGAAAAAGTTATTCAGCATATCCTCAGATTCAATGACAGCTCCTGAAGTGATCTCAGCTCGAGCATCTGCCCAACGAGAAAATACCTCTGCATGATCGATTCCTGAAAATAAAGTATAAGCTTCTTCATAATGTACGAAGCCATCTTCTTCAAGTCTGGCATTACGGAACTGCTTGAGGGTCTGCGCCGACTCATTGGGAGGAACAAAGCTTGCATAATTGATCAGTGCATAAGCATAGCTTATATTCTCCTGCAATGCGGCTTCGATAATATTATATATTGCTGTGATCTCGTCTTCATCTTCCGAAAGAATATGATAAAAAATTAAATTACAAGGCATCTTATAAAGCGCATCTTGATCAGAGTCAGACATTTTCTCCATATCTTCCTGACCATATACTCGGAGTCGACCTTGCAGTAGCGCTAACTGATACTCTTCATCAAGATCGGAAAAACGTTTATACAGCTGTTCTTTGCCTAAAGAACCAAAGGCATTAATCCAAGGTAAAGATTTTTTTAAATTTAGCTCGCCTGCAATCCAGCAATCGTAGTCAAACATACGTAAGACTTGATCTGATGTCAGATAAGGTAAGATATCAACAGCCTCTGCTAAACCAACTTTCTTGATACCATAATATAATGGCTGAACAGGCATAGACTGAATGATAGTTTTCACTTCTGGATGAGCAAGAACTTGCTCAAAATCAATCCCTGCCAAAAAACCAGCTGGTTGCCCTGGATCCCAAGGAAGTGAAGAGTGTCCTGAGTGAAGACGACCTTTCACTGATACTGTTGACAGACGATCTTCCATTAATTAAATCCTTACTGTATCATAGACTTTTCAAATACTAATGCAGTCTAAATAAGTTATAAAAGCTATGCATACTAGCATAGCCATAATATATGAACAATAACCACATTGATATTTTATTGTAGAAAATCAAAACCGATTTCATGTTTTTAAAGCACTAATATAATTAATTTTTTGCTCACAGTAACCAAACCCTGCAAATATAAGCGCCAAATAAAATCACACAAAAGCCTCTATAACTGCAAATGCAATGTTATACAGAGCAAAATTGTTTAATCGGGCCATTTTTTCAGACCATAAAATGAACTATGAAAATCCATAGCTTTATAATAACTAACTAA
>PBRN01000140.1 GCA_002725955.1 Pseudobdellovibrionaceae bacterium | reverse complement strand
GTCAAAAGGATAGGATTCGTCGACTTTTATATCAGATGGTTGGTCAAGATGATGTCGATGATCTTGTTCAAGAAACATTTTCCCGCTGCTGGTTGGCTCTTGACGGTTTCGATCGGCGCTCTGCGATAGGTAGCTGGGTGTATCAAGTGGCTCTAAATGTTGCGAGGGACCATTGGCGGCGGGTGAAACGCAAGTGGTGGTTAATTTCAAGTGATGTTGAATCAGCTTGTCCTGAGAATAATAATGAGATGCGTACAGTAGAAAAGGATTTATTGCGCCGGGCTTTGATGGCTTTATCTTTCAAGGATCGTTACTTGATTGTGATGTTCTATATCGAAGAAATGGATATAAAAGAAATTAGCTTAATCCTTGAAATACCAGCTGGGACAGTAAAAAGTCGATTGTTTACAGCTAGAAAAAAACTAAAGAACAAATTATCTCAATTGGGAGTTTCGGTCGATGAATGATGATGAGAGGCTTGGGGAATTTTTGCGTCGACATGCCGGCGTCCCAAAATCTGCACCGGCAGATGAACTAGCAAAAATTTATGCACGGGGTCACCGGAGCGATGAGAGGCCTAAAACTTGGTTATTGGCAGTGGTAGTCACTTTGGCCGCTGCTTCATTAGTTTTTCAGCTAATACCCAGAGCGGATTTTACGGAATCTGATTTTTATCCTGAAGTGTGGCTTATGGAGTATGAAGAAGAAAATTTTGAGGACGACCCTGTAGGCAGCTGGTTGCAGTTAGCAGATAGTATTGTCGATTGTTAAGGAGTGCCTTCGATATCTAATCTGTCATTTTCTTATGTCAAAAACCTTTGGCAATAAGGAAACAAATTTTTTCATTTCAACAGGCTTAACAATCCAAAAATCAATGCCCACCTGTTTACCGGTTTCTCTCATTAAAGGTGATGATTCAGTTGTTAGCATTCCTATCGGTATTTGGTTGTAATTTTCCATTTGTCTTATTTGCTTAGCCATATCAATACCACTCATAACAGGCATGTTAAAATCAGTAATGATTAGATCATACTGGTTACTTTTGGCTAGGGCTAACCCTTCTTTGCCATCTTGTGCTTCTGAGACAATGCAGTCAAATCCTTTTTCTAAATGGGTTCTTAATTCATCACGAAGAACACTGGAGTCATCTACTATTAGTATTTTCATCGGATCCTCTCTATTATCTGTTTCATTAAAATTCGAAGGTAGGTAGATTGCTATCTCAACCAGCTTTAACTTTGCCGTTTAGTTCTTTGTATGTAATACATTTATCTAGATGATTAACCAGTGTATAGATGTCCGCTGTCGTTACTCCGGGCCCATTATTTCTATGGTCCCGCAGCCATTTTCGGTATGATAGTAACTGTTCTTCGGGGACTATCCATCTGCTTCCCCATGATTTTTTGATAGTATGGTCGATTGTTTTTGCTGCTTGTAAAATATCTTCGTGCTCAATGCTTTCTAAAGGCAATGTTTCGAATTCTTCAATGGATGCTATTTTTTTTCCTAAGGAATGTAATGCGAAGTATATTTGTGCTGGATATATTCTGTGGTGTGCTTTTGCTGGTAACTTAAATACTTCTTGAAAACCAGTGTGCTGTTCAATAGGTGGCAAAACATTTCTATATAGATATTCGAATATATTATTGGGGTTTGCACCTTTCGTTCGTCTATTCTTATTATTGAAAGTTATGAAACCAAAAATATTTGAAATCTCTTTGGCTAAATTATGGTAAGTTATATTGATTTCATCGGAAATTGTGGAACCTGATTGTGAGAAAGCTTCAGCTTCACTAATGTTTTTTGTTGCTGCTTCGAAACACTTCTGAATGTCTTTCGTTTGATCGACTTGGATTGAGATATTAGAGTATATACTTTTAGATAGTTTCTGCTGATTTTTTACCTCAATTAGTAATGTCTGAGAAATATCATCCACATACTGGGCATAAGTTTGATTTTGAGTAAATGTCCGATGCACTGCTTCTACTAGAGTTCTGATTTCGGTATCACTTTTATCGATTAATTCGAAAATAGTCCCTGATGCNTTTCCGGATGCTGTTGCTAGGNTATTCATTTCATCCGCTACGATACTAAATTCACGACCATGTATTCCGGCCTCTTCAGAGGTAATTCTGGCATTAAACGATAGAAACTGTAGTTTAGTTACTATTTGTTTGATTTCACTAGTTTTGTTTTTAATTTTGTCAAAGAANTCGACGATTTTACTTAAGTCGTCTAGAGATTCTTCAACTGAGGTNTGATGTTGTGTCATNGTTCCAATNAAATCAATATTGGTTTGTGCAAGAGTTTCGAGACTATGTGAAAACTCAATCGATNTNGCTGTTTCNTTCTTGTTTTCGATTGCAGCTTTGTGAATTGATTCAACATTANTTTGAGTTAANTTAATNACTTGTCNTTGGTCTTGACTGACTTTTTTNAGGATGTTTGAAATATTTCCAAANGTAACACCNTTGATNCGTATGTTATGGGCTAGTTTTAGAATTTTTAATANGTTTTTAGTGAATGGTTTTGATATACCTNTAAAAAAATATAAGGCNAGAAGGCCAATGATTATNAAGGCGATAAATCTATACCCNACATGANACCATATTATGGGTTCATATATGATTANCCTAGATAGCGCCTCNTAGGATGTNATCACTATCATTGAAAATAAGAATGCTTTCCATTGCATATCTTAGCCTACTGATAANATAGAAGAGTNTCAGNAGCTNTTCGGTAGTTTGAGGTNNANATNTTAGAAACTGACTAAAAAGTCAGTTTCTAANATTANNTTAAGCTTTTTTAATTCTAATCGTAAATTCTCTGCCTCCTACAGATTGAGTTTGAGCACAATCTGCAGAATCAGAAGTCAGCTGAGTAAAAGTACCAAGAGAAGCTTCGGCTAGATANCCCTTCCATTGNTCGCTTAGNTCTCCTTCTAGAGATAGCATGATTTTATCTGCTATCTCATAACCTTGATCTTTACGCATGTTTTGAATAAGACGATTCAAATCATTTGCAATACCTTCTTCTTTTAGCTCAGGCGTTAGGCTGAAATCCATTGCCAGAACTACACCTTGGTTACTGGCTATGTCCAAGCCTTCTTTTCCTTCATAGCCGATAGTAATATGCTCTCTGTCAATGGTCCAAGACTCTCCTTCCCAGCTAATAGTAACTTTATCNCCATCTTCACTTAGGTTCCCAGATCTTGCGCCCTTGATTAATTTTTGCATATCTTTGCCAAANTTCTTNCCGAGGACTCTGGCATTAGGAACAGCCCGGATAGTGCCNAGTTGAGTAGGATCATCAATAACTTCAATANCTTTGACATTGAGTTCTGACTGGAGAGTTTTAAATTGTTCGTCCAGGATATTTTNNGGTAACTCTCTTGGCAATGCGATNCTTGCTTTGGATATAGGCTGACGTACTTTAACCTTTACTTTCTGTCGCAAAGATAATCCAAGGTTAGCTACTGATCTGGCTAATTCGATTTGTTGGATGAGCTCTTCATTAGAAAAATGATCGGGCATCTTAGGCCAGTTCGTTAAATGCACNGATTCNANNTCTGTNAAGTTTTTGAATAAGGCATCAGCGATGAAAGGGGCGGATGGTGCCAAGAGCTTGGTCAAAGACATNATGACAAAATAAAGAGTTTCATATGCAGCNTNCTTATCAGGTCCAAAACCNTGNGACCAGAAACGTTCTCTNGACTGNCTGATNTACCAATTNGTNACNGACTCCAGGAANCCTAGAACAGGATTTAGAGTTTTATTCAGNTGATATGTTGAGAATGCNTGGTGNACCTCTTCTTCACATTGGTGCAGACAGGCTAGAATCCAACGGTCTAAAGGGTTATCTGATGATGGGATTTTTTCNGGATCACCCTTGTAACCATCAATATTTGCATAAGTTACAAAGAACGAATAGGCATTCATGATAGGGAGCAATACATCTCGNACCTGATCTCTAATGCCTTCATCTTTAAAATTCATATCGCTCATGGCAGCTGCAGGTGAACTTAGAAGGTAGACGCGCAATGCATCAGCNCCGTAGTTATCAATAAGCTCCATNGGATCNGTATAATTCTTTTTTGACTTCGATATTTTTGAGCCATCTTCTGCTAACAATGTCCCATGCACAACACTATTTCGNAAGGCAGGACGATCAAAGAGNGCTGTAGATAGTACGTGGAGATAATAGAACCAGCCACGGAGTTGGCCNGGATATTCGACGATATAATCTGCAGGAAAGTGACTTTCAAACCATTCNTTATTTTCAAAAGGATAGTGGCATTGACCATANGGCATAGAACCTGATTCAAACCAGCAATCNAGTACTTCNGGAACACGAACCATCATTTCTGAACATTTTTCGCANTTTATTTGTAAGGGGTCGAGATGTTCTTTATGAAGATCCTTCGGGCGGGTCCCGGTTTTCTGTTCTATNTCATCNATAGAACCTAGAATTTCACGGCAGTCNCAGCCTTGGCATTCCCAAACAGGAATTGGTGTACCCCAGAACCTTGATCTTGAGATATTCCAGTCGCGAGCACCTTCCAGCCATTTGCCAAATCGGCCATATTTGACGGTTGCTGGGACCCAGTTAATTTCCTCATTGTTTTTGACCAGCTTGTCTTTAATTTTTTCAACATTAAAATACCAAGCGTCCATAGCACGATAGATTAAGGGGTTCCGGCATCGCCAGCAGTGGGGATAATTATGTTCTAGTGTGTCTTGCTTTAAAACTTTCTCTTCTTCTTTGAGTTTTCGGATAATTTCTTTATTTGCTTCATGGACATAGGTGTTACTGAAGTCACTTACTTCTTCGGTAAATTCACCAGCTGCGTTAACTGGATTTTTAACTCCAATGCCATTACGCTTGCAGAGCCAATAGTCATCCTCTCCAAATGCAGGTGCGAGGTGTACAATACCAACACCATCTTCCAGACTGACGAAGTCGCCTGCGAGAATTCTAAAGCAGCCCTCATCCTTAGCTTCTTTAAAATAAGGTAAGACCGGATCATATGTTTTGTTTACTAGATCCTTGCCTTTTATTTTTTTTAGTATCTTGGGCTCTTCGCCGAATTCTTTTTTNTATTTTGGGACCAGAGCTTCGGCAAGAATGAGAGCTTCGCCATTGTGTTCTACTGCACAATAGTCAAATGAATCACCTACAGCTAAAGCTAGGTTGGAAGTCAGTGTCCAAGGTGTAGTTGTCCAAGCTAGATAATAGGTTGGTAAANCACCGATGGAATCATGAGCTTTGAATTTGACAACCAAAGTTGGATCTTGTCGGGGTCTTGTTGAATCTGATTCTCTNGTATCAGAAATAGACAAGCTGGTTTCACATTTACAGCAGTATGGAGTGACCCGATAATCTTTATAGATGAGTCCNTTATTATGACTCTCCTTAAATACCCAGAGCACCGACTCCATGAANTTGATATCCATAGTGCGGTAGGCATTTTCNTAGTCAGTCCATCNGCCTATTTTATTGATATATGTTTCCCANGCATCATTCGCATTGGAGACGAATGATCTGCATTCGTCGTTGAATTTGTTGACGCCGACAGTTTCTTCAATTTCGGCTTTANTTTGTATTTTCAGTGTTTTTTCGACAGCATTTTCGATTGGNAGNCCATGACAGTCCCAACCCCACTTTCGNGGGACAGTGTTGCCATTCATCGTAAAAAATCTAGCTATACTNTCTTTTAAGATAGAAACAAAAATAGTGCCATGATGAGGGTTACCTGTNGGGAATGGGGGGCCATCATAAAAAATATGTTCTTTCTCATNGAGGTCTAGTGANTTTTCAAAGATTTTTTCATCCTGCCAGAACTTAAGCAAGTTGCGTTCAAGGTCAGGTANCTTTACTTTATTGCCGATTGCTGTATACATTGTGGGTCCTAATGGCGTGTCTATGGATCATACTGCATAAACTACCTTTTTTAGGCAGAGCGCTATCAGGATGCAAGCACCAATTGACAGATTATNGTAAGATCTAGGNTTTGATTGACGNGGGTGGCTNACTGATGCTCGTGTTACGAGCTTCAGCAAGTGTNGATNACAGGCTCNNGTNGNTTTAAGTNNCTGTAATNTAANTNTTTTATTTTTTNGGTTTTACTTTACAGAGCCGTAATAACTTTTTTTCTATAAATTGTTTAGAACTGGTTTTAAACCGTACTTTTTCGCTGTTCTCGAGTTCTCTGTTCTCAAGTTAACTGATTCTCCATGATCGCTGGGGCTGATATCCATGCCAGACTTTTTCATTTCTTCAAAGTAGTTGGCTTTCTTTCTGAGGCTTGAGATAATTTCACTTATATTGGAGCATTCGCCGATGATATCCTTTGCAGCTACTTCTCCGGTCCATGATATAGCATTGGTTTGGATAAACGCTTGATAGTCTTTCATNCCTTGCTTCAGATCTTTCCTTAATTGTTGGATATATTTCTTATATTCGTTNTTAACTTTATATTCAGANTAAATAAGATCTGGTTTTTCATCNAGAGGAAGNTTTTTATGAATAAATGAGTGCGGACGAATGGAAANAGATAATTCNTCATTTTTCATATAGCTATCTTGAATAGTCACGAAGNTNACGTCATAGCCAATANTGTTATGTTTAGATAATAATGAGAACTCTTCTCTANAGCTGAAAAAGTCTCGTTTATTTTGATTNTCTATGGTTGTTAATAGGTTTTTTAGGAAAATTTNCCCTTGATGACTTAATTNAGTTATTTTCNCCTCAGGCAAGCTAATGCAGTTATAGATATTCTTAGGTATATCCAAATCGATAAAATCTTCTTTNTTCTCTTCATCCGNTTTTATTTCTANATCTATACTANNTTTTTGTTTTNTAATTTTNGTTGATCTTTGTTCTGNNTAAANTTNTTCTGGATTCCATAGACTATGTGCTTTGATNCGTTCATTNATATTTCCAGGGATAGCNCTAATTTTAACTTCAGGTTGNTCTTGGTCAGAAACNTTAGTNTGGAGTGCTAGAAGAGGTGATATATCAAANTCTGCNCTGAAACCTGACCAGAAAGAAAACACCAGAGGNAAAAAATCTTTCTCATTTGAATCTGATGGAACTTCTAATGTTTCAATGAAGTAATATGATTTAGTTAGTATGTTTGGTAAGTTGGGGTTTTTGTGNTGTATGTTTAATATTTGCTCTCCATCCTTCATTTTTTGGAAGCANTATTCAGTCAAATAAAATGCNGCTTTTAAGTGNCTATTACTGCCCGTNCGNCCTATATANCGGAGGTATTCTAAAGGAGATTCAAAGATAAAAGGNGAAATTTGTTGAATCATAGCNTTGCCGNCTTGTTTAGAGTCTNTATTNGTTATTACTAATTGCCAGCGACCNGGNCCNTTATCCTTGANATCATATTCCCATNTAGATTTTTCNGGTAATTCTTCTACAATTGTATAATCCAGAAGTTTCTTTTTGAGGNCTTTCCATGTNTTTGTCTGGAGTCCTGANCTTTTAGCAGCCCTTTCTCTNGCTTCAGAAATCGTTATTTGATTTCTTTTTTTNATATTTTGGGCNCGATTTTCATGNAATTTNAGATCGTAGTTACATGATTTCATTGAGCACTCCAGAATTCAATTCTTTCTAAATATGCNTTAATCATANCAGTTGANAGACTANGTAAGCNNAATTCACAGGAGGTAAATATTGCTTACTAGNAGGNTAAAGTNTTGTNGTGACCTTAAGTAGGGTAGTTTATAAAGTTTAAGTAAANAGCAATATACTTCTTTTAAATTNAGNATTTCAGANTCANTCNANGATAGANTAAAAGNGATTTAAANATCTAATNTTAATAAAAAATCTTGNTGNTCNCATACTTTNTCTCTACGGTTTATCNTTTTTNNGAAAGAACCTATTANTAGGTGATTATAATTAGTTGCCTTTGGGTTTNGTTTTCTGGTAGAGAAANTATAATNCCTATTACGACNGGTATTTCACNGNTGAGAGATTGCAAACTATGCATAAATTGNGTTTTCTTCCNGTTTCTAAGNTGAGGGTTTCTCAATCAGANCTGAGAAACTGGACTCAATTAGACCGAATGATTGAATTTGTTGCTGATGGTGGTCGTTTTACGCATCATGCTATNGCGCCATANGCTCCATCAGGAAGAAGNGGACAAATTATNCAGTTAGCAAAGATGAATGANGGAGAGTTTTATATTCTTGATGGTCATCATCGNATTCTCTCAATATATCGTGCNTCTNGAGANTTTCTTTACCCNGATGAATATGAAATAACTCGTTTAACCTANAGACAGTTTAGAGAGATTAATTTCGACTCTCAGTGGTTTACTCCTATTGATCTAAAAACTGAAGTTAGAAAAGGNTGCTTTTTATCNTTTAAAGATNNGGTGCGNGATATTATCATACAAAGCGAGCATGCAGCGTATGAATATATTCAAGATCATCGNAATCTATATAGNGAAATGCGGGTTTTNTCAACANTGGCTAGNATGGATAAATATTTATCTTTGTTAAGTGCAACTGCAGGCANGGGTNTNAAAGTACCNGGTAATACTNGCGNTATTTCNCNNGAGANGNNTNTCTCTAGNAGCATGATCTATCNTGATAAGGAATCNTTGANCAATTAAATAAATGAACCACNTATTGTCTTTGATTGGAGACAGATTAANNGCTTNATCATNGTNAAATTTTGTTCTCAATTGANTAANTANTCTACTCTCANNTGTTGATCCAATNAATTGAATTGAANGANNTTNATTTTTTTCTTTAGAGGTNGGGCTGATAATCGNCTTAANTTCCTATANTTATAGTTNTTGNTGAATAAAAAAACTTNATTNGTNTGTGANAATTGTTGTTGGTTTTTATANAGTTTCGNTCTTANGGCAAATCTCATGATCACTTTCTATTTTTCTTCCTCAATTTATTTTNNTGAGACNTCGAGACGTAGATAAAAACAGACAGTTTTNGNGAATCAACAGCNATTGATATTCAGTTGGAAACCACTTATTTTTATCATAAGCAGAGTATGANNAGCTATTGATTGGGATCTTAAGATGTCTAGGTGTATTTTTCTATATTTTATNGGCTNTTTTATANTTNTTNTCTCTGATGCATCCTCCCANCCAATAGGNATTGTCGACCTTCCGAGAGATTCTNATTTAGTTTATGAATGGGCAGAAGAAGGCAANCCTATATTGACNATTAAATCCACGGAAACAGATGATGCTGGTNTTNTTAATTTGAAGATAACNGGCTTTTATCATGAGGAATTCCCNGTTTTCCCAGNTGGCCCAGTTTANTTTACAGTTGATGTTNTACAGGGAGAAANGCTCCCATATAAGTACCTTNTTNAGATAGCTNATGAAAATTTTNAACCGNTTGTTTCTCCTGATCGATTGTTTTTNGAAATAAAGGTNGCAAACCAAATTAAAATTGANGGTNTTTTAGGAGGGCAANAATTTGAACTNACTAGANAATTCNGNNNGTAAATTANTTNGTAAANNNNATGACAAAANCGAATTAAATTATCATCAAGCTTCACAATATATTCATTGAATAGCAGTATACCAAAGCTGCTCCTCACATTAAGGGATCTGAAGTCAATATTCTATATTATCTTCAGATCCCCCTTCCACAGAGGGTATTTCAATATTNGAAANTTTCAATAAAGACGGATAAACAGTTAGTGGCTCATTTCTTTGACTTTGTCAGGATCTGTTTCCTGTTGTTTAGCCATAGTGTATCCACAAGACATAGTTGGNTCAGCTTTAATTTTAACNGCGTCACTTTTACAAATTTTTAAAGGTGGTGTNGGAGCTTTATTTGTAGCTGTTTTNTCGAGCCAGGCGAANCCTTCTTGGCCTANTTTTGTTTNTTTTGATCCTTCTTCCTTGCAGATCATAGCTACTGATANCATCAGCATATTGCATGAATTTTCGCCATCCACTTTTACAGAGCCACGATGATATACAATAGATTTTTCAATATTGCCGCGGACGTTAAAAAACAGCTCAACCAAATAAAAGTCTGGAACTAGACGGTAAAATAATCCTAGGGCATACCGAACAGAGCCTTGCATTGAAATATTAGGTTGAAACTTATAGTCGTAGCCCGAATTGGCAGCTTCAAGCCATAGCTTTTCTACATTTTCTGCTTCACGAAGTGCTGAAAAGATACCGTCAATAGAAGCGATTTTTGCAATCATTGATCCTTTGAAGAATTTACAGAGGGGATTTTTNGGTTCCATNTTNAGGCACTTTTCGGTGGCCNATTGTCCTTTNACTAAAATAGCTCGTGCCTTTGGGTGGTCTTTCTCATCATTATAGCTGGAAGCCTGCTCGAACGAAGCAGCTGCAAATTGCCAGTATCCATCAACCCATTCCGGGTGTTTTTCTATCATGCGATCAAGGAGTTCGACTACCTTGCCTAAGTCCTCTACCGTCAGTGATTCACGGTCGGCTTTTTGTTGAGCTTTTAGCTGCTCCATTTCGGCTTTCATGCTTTCTACGGGCTTCCAGTCCACCTTGTACATTTTATATTCTTGGGCTGAGGCGGTCGCAAAAATAAGGCACAGCGAAAGATATCTGAGGGTATTTATCAACATGCTAGTTACTCCTTCTAGGTTAACCATCGCCGTGATTTCGGTTGTTTACTACCTGAACTTTAGCTATCTTTTGTGTTCGATAGAAAAATACCTAATAGTTTATTTCTAGAAAGGCATATCGCCATTATTTCTTCATTTAAATTAGACTAGTAGTAGGACGCTTGGCTCGACTAGTGTGTTGCTAGAATGAATGCAAAGGGAAGCGGATGTTACATATTGTCCTGAAATTATTTACTGTTTTTATCATTTTTTTCACTTCTGGCTTCACTTTTGCTGCAGAAAAAAGGAAAAAAACAGTCATTCTTGTTTCCATTGATGGAATGCGTTGGGATTACTTAAAATTGCATCAGCCCAAGCATCTTATGTCGTTACAGAAAACTGGATTGTCCACTGAAAGGTTAATACCGGTTTTCCCATCGAAGACTTTTCCTAATCATTATTCTATTGTCACAGGTCTATATGCTGAAAATCACGGGATTATCAGCAATCGATTCTACGACCCCGACTTTAATGAAACATACTCTCTAGGTAATAATAAGGCAGTAGCTAATGGCAAGTGGTATGGGGGTGAGCCCATTTGGGTGACAGCTAGAAGGCAGGGAGTTAGGTCAGCATGCTTTTTTTGGCCGGGCAGTGAAGCTGAAATTAAGGGTATGAGGCCGAATATATACAAGAAGTATGATGAGAGAGTTCCTGGAGCTGTGCGAGTAGCGCAGGTTTTGGAATGGCTGCGCTCTGATAATCGACCAGGGTTTATCAGCTTATACTTTAGCGAAGTTGACAGTAAGGGGCATAAGTACGGACCGAGGTCTATGGAGACCAAAAAAGCCGTACAAAAAGTTGATAGCTTGCTTTTTGATTTAAGTAGAGGAATAAATCGGATTGGTCTAGAGGGGGTTGTTGACCTTGTTATTGTTTCTGATCATGGGATGGCGGACAGTAATAGAAAAAATAGTATAGAAGTTTCTGGCTTATTAAAAAAAGCCTTCATCGATAGATCGATTTTTTCCTCTACTATGTTAATGATTTGGTCAAAAGATGTTAAAAAAATGGCTGAATTGTTCGAAACAACCAGAAATTTTGATTTGATCGCTCGCCAAGATATTCCGGCAAGGTATAGGTTCAAAAATAATAAAAGAATCCCTCCATACATTGCAGTTCCTCATCAGGGTTGGGTTTTTAGCAATTCTGATTTGGATAACCGTATCGCTATGGGGACCCATGGTTACGATAATACTCAAAAGGATATGTCGGGCGTATTCATTGGGCATGGCCCGTCATTCGGAGCTCAGAAGATAAAGCCTTTCGAAAACATAGAAGTATATACAATGATAGCCCATATTTTGGGAATTAATCCTGCAAAAAATGATGGGAAGGATTTGTTAATTCCTTATATAAAGCCTTGAACCGTATATGAAGATTTTTCTGATGCCATTATGATTCAATGATGGCGTAATCTTTTGATTGAGGCTTTTCTTCTGCTATATCGGTTCAGTTCTAGCTTCGTTTATAGCCACTGTTAATGGGTTTTCTCTTGTATCAAGACCCATGGCTGTACGATTAGAAAATCAAATTCCAGCTCTGGAGAGTTCTCCCAAGTTGTGATTTGATTTAGCGAAGGCTTTCGAATTTCTTCATTCACCATCCACTTTTCAATATGTGGGACGGAATCTTGAGCAACTCTCATGGCCACATCAATGATGTCTAATTCTTTGGATACGAGTAGTAAATGATCTTTTTTACAATGAGCTGCGAGTCCTTCCCAGCAGGTTGTCATTAAGTCATCAGTAAGTCTTTGTTTGATATCTTCCACAGCTGCAGCCAGCAATTGGCTTCCTCCTTCAGAGCGGTCTTTTGAAAACGGAGTCAGTATATAAGATAAAAACAGCAAATCTTCAAGTCGAAGGTGGGATAACTTTAATGTTATTCTATAAGCTGCCTTTACAATTGATAATAAATGCAGTCAAAAAAGCATATATTAGTTGTATGAATATGTATTTTGATGTGTTGACATTGTCTTTAAATTCCCATATCTATAGGAACCTCTCATGCGGGAGTAGCTCAGCTGGCTAGAGCGTCGCGTTGCCATCGCGAAGGTCGAGGGTTCGAATCCCTTTTCCCGCTCCAATTTTTCATTATATAAAAATCATCTAGATAAGCATGCTCATTAGGTAATTAACTATTGGTTTTGTATGTACGTGGTACAATAGCTACTATCACATTCATATATTTACCGAAGGAAATAACATGCCTAAGGTTACTGTGCTGGTAGTTGATGACTCTCCCGATATTCGTATGTTGGTATCGCAGCTTTTAAGAAAGCTCGGATTTATAACTGTGGAAGCTGAAGATGGGTATGAGTGTCTCGATGTTGTACAAAATAATCGACCAGATCTGATTCTGTTGGATTTTCTGATGCCGGGTATGGGCGGTTTGGCTTTATTGTCGAAGATGAAGGAAGTTGGTAACTTTAAAAATATTCCTGTCATTATGCTTACGGGGTTGGCGGATGCAACTTCGATGAAACAGGCAATTAAATTAGGTGCCGCAGATTATATCGTAAAACCGTTTTCTCCTGCAGTTCTCGCAGACAAAGTTATGGCAATGACTATCTCTCTTTCAGTCGATGAAATTCGGGAACATCTACAAGACTGTAGTGACCCCGATCCTACCTATATGGAATTATCTGAATTTAAAGATTATAAAGGCGTAGCAGAGGTTTTTCCTTTTAATTACAAAGGTATCACTTTGCTATTCGTCATTCGTTTGTGTCAGCCTCTACACTCTCTCATTAAAAGTGAGGACGAAAAATTAATACAGTCCATTAGGATTTACTACAGGTGCTTGTCTTGGAAAAAATTCTGGCCTTCTGTAGAAGTGCCTTGGCCAAGGTCAGGAGAGCTGGGTTCAGAAAAGATGAGTGAAATATAGATATCTAGTAAAAAAAACGACTCCCAGAAATGGAAGTCGTTATTAATTTTATGAATCAATCTTAGCTATCAAATGACTGATAGTTTATCGATCTTTCTATCTTCTGTTGCGCTTTTTACGCCATACCTTATTACCCCAAACTGCTGGGTATACAGGACGGTAGCCATAAGAGTTGTAGTAGTAACTTCCACAAGGACTAACACCTCGGAAAGCATTACACCTTCTAAATCGAGAAAAACGAGCTCCGCGGAATCCTCTTGATCCCACAAAACAGTAATTCACTCGATAAGCACCTGCTCTATAGACAGGAGTAACCGCAGGGGCGCATGGTTGCGCACATGGTTGGGCGCATGGTTGCGCACATGGTTGGGCGCATGGCTGAGCTTGAACGCAAGGCTGTGCACATGCTGGCTGGCATGCCGCCGCAGCGCCGCAGCCACCACAACCGANGTTGTTAAAACCACCAACGAAGTAGAAGCTCTCNGAAGATTGNGCTTCTCCNTCTTTATCACTAACGGCAGCTGTTACAGCCTTTTCACTGGTGAAGAGGTTGGATTCGAAAGACCCAAGCTCTGCATCAGTTTTCAGTTCTGTACCTTCGTTAGTTTCNATGGCTCCTANGTANTTTCCTNNTTCATCAGTTTTTACAACTAAAAATACCGGTGCAGATAAATCTGTAATATTTGCTGCTTCTGGTAGTTTTTCTTCCTGCTTGTTTGTGCCGCACGCAAAAAGCTGAAGAAGCATGCTGACTAGCAACATTTTGTGCCACATGTCTTATTCCTTTCTGGATTTCCCTCTACTTGTTAATAAACTCTTATCAATGATAAGGATCAGTATTACAAATAGTCATGTTATTCAATTATTTTTTAATGGAACTATAACTATATATAATTAACAACGTTAACCCTCTGAGAGTTCGGGTAAAATAACTAGNCCGCTAGACTGATTTTTGGATATTTTTTTTTCTTACAGGCATACTCGGTTTTGACACTGGNTTTTTATGGAGAACATTATGAGTCTATTAGGATTAATTAAGTCAAATGGGCTTAGTGGCTTTGGTTATAACTCTACGGCTGAAATGGTCACTGAAGGGTTAGATCTAACGGGCCAGAACTTTTTGATCACAGGTTGTGCTACAGGTCTTGGCCTTGAAACGGCGAGGGTTTTGTCAAAACGAGGCGCATTTATCATTGCCGCAAACCGTTCAGAGGCACGTTGCGCTGATGCTTTGAGCCAGTTGGCAGGNAAAGGAGCTGCCGTCGTTTGTGACTTAGGGAGCTTGGCNAGTGTGGTAGCGTGCTGCGAAACCGTAAAAAAAATGGAAATTGAGCTACACGGTATTATCTGTAATGCCGGTATCATGGCTCCACAGCAATTAGAATTAATTCAGGGTGTAGAATCTCAGTTTTATGTCAATCATCTAAGTCACTTTAGGTTGGTGGATGGGCTTCGTAGTCAACTCGCTTCAGCTGGCAGGGTGGTTGTACTTAGCAGTGCGGCTCACCAGGCAGCGGATAAAGGAGGTATTCAGTTCGGTAACATCGATGGTAGTCAAAAATATCGCCCATGGACATTTTATGGTCAGTCCAAGTTGGCTAATTTATTGTTTGCACGCAGTTTGGGAACAAGGCTGTCGCTTCAGCAAAAAGTTTTCGCTGTGCACCCGGGTGTNATTCATACCGAACTTGTTCGTTATATGAATCCAATGATTAAGAATATATGGTCTTTGACGGCACCTCTTGGGATGAAGTCAGTGGCTCAGGGTGCTGCCACGCAGGTATGGGCTGCGACCAGTACTTTTTTGAACGACAAAAATGNTATTTACTTGGCTGATTGTAATGAAAAGGGTTCTAGTCGTTATGGTNGCGATATAGATTTNGCTGAACGACTATGGGAATGGACTGAGAAAAAACTAACTGAGCTTGTTCCNGCAACATAANCTCTATTTAGATATGATGAGATCAATCTTCATGAAGGTTCGTATTTNCTAACCTTCTTTTTCTTAATTTTAAGTTNGTGGATCTTTCAGGTTNTTTCGATATATAGACCTTGTCTTGCCTTTTTAAATCCATGCTCAAGTTGATAGATAAAGCTAGCTTTAGAGGTAACTTNAAATTTCATCTTGCCTACGATATTGATAAANCACTTNCGAAGTGCAAGATANCTATTTTTTATGGTNGGNTCNAACTTTGTTTTTAANATGTTACTTGTAACTTCNGTCTTNGAAACTTTGCCATTCTTATCAACGTATACTTNNAAATTAAATTTNTCATCCAACTTGTATTCTTTGATACATTTATTAAAGTGCNCCTGTTTATTGATNAGTGCTGCAAGGGCTTCATCTCGANTNATGTTCTTAAGTTGAATTGCTTCCTTAATNAAAATTNTTCGTCGGTCATATTTGGTAAGGTTTTGTCTTTCNTCAATTTCTGTGAATTGTTGAAACTTTGGAATNTGTTTCCCCCAATTCNTGATCTTGAATCTAGTAATTGGNAATGAACTGGTTTCAGAATCCATTTTNACAGAAAGAATCTTNTTGNTTTTGTTAGACCATTTTCCGAAAAGTACCCAAGCNCCNCTGAAATTGTAATNNTCCTGAAATAGTTGTCCNTTAGTNCCAGTGACCTTCACTGTTATTGGNCCNNTAACNGCTCCCTTATANGCTTTGACAACTTGAAAATGATATTCATATGTACACCGGAGCAGGCCTTTTTTATCTTTAATGCAAGNTTTTTCATTGTCCTTTAAGAATGAACTAAATCCNACNAAATCGTAACCTTTTAGCGAAGGNTTCTTGGCACCAAANNTGATCTGGCNNGCTTCCAGNGGTGAGGTAAATATCAATGCTAAAGCAATTCCGTACAGNGGTAGCATANTGATCTCCAGATTGGTTTATTCCTGATTTGTGATTATCGCATAAGATTTATAAATAAACTATATTTGATGTTTCAGTTAATGAGCTTGACCNNTTNTNNTCTTNNTATTTCTTTNGTATGCTGATGCGAAGACCTGCCTTAATTTTTTAATAAANAATNCATTCGATTGTGTGAAAAGACACTCTAATGATTTTTGTTTGCACGATTTTTGGACTAGTTGTCTTGCNAGCTTTGTTNCNTGAAGTGNNGATGGGNTCCATTTGGTGNCGAAGCCATCTTCATCGGTAATCNNTAATTGACTCTTTATATCTATAGTTTTTATAGGGCTNGAAACTACGGANCCATTAATGAGCGAATANTCNCGATAATACTTNTCAATATTATGGTACATTCCATAGCTAAACGAGNCAGGTTCTNCTTTTTCTATAGAGAGGATTAGAAATANGCCGTTTGGTAGATAACTGACTAATTTGGTTNACGANTTACTGANTTTTAGCTCCCAACTTCCAGTCATTGTAATAGTGTTTTGGTTGACGNCNGTAACTAAATCATTGGACNTATCTGAGNNNTCTTNGGATTTAATAGANGGTTTTTTTCCTGCAGNATTNGNAGGGAGCTTATGAGCNCAGCCNATCGTTAAGAATAGGATGANAGNCCATCTTACTATCCGCTGGATGCGCTTGTGTGNATTTTGAAAGTTGTNAAAAGCTTGCATTACTTACCAANTAGANTGTTTCTCAGCNNGNTTATGTCAGTTNAGCCATTCAAANATAAGTNAAGNTCGCCANAAANTACCGACAATACTCNTCACNTTAATGATATTCAACTAAAGATGAGGATTNCNGTTNCTGTNTTAGTAATAATGNCATNATGAAAATTAATNGGNCNGTGATGAGCATTCGGTTTGCTGTGGCTGGGATNGAGCCNNGAGGAACNGCTNGAANNNTNCNCNNGCATNCCCCNACANATCANNTTCCTNANTTTTAGAGGCNTGTTTTTTCTGCTAATNTAAATATGCTGATTTTGAAGNGCCANGTANCAGTCTTACTTTTNAATGTCAGTTGGCTTTTTTAAGTTGAGTTCTTGCGAATACAAAGGCATCTTCGATTGTTTCGCCCATTCCTTTTGCCTCGTAAGAAATACTAAGNACTTGTTCATTTTCTATCATNCCATTGGCGTCGCAGTTTATTTCAACAATNCGATTTCCGGTTCCTTGCATAACGGGAAACGTTTTTTGCACACAATTTACTTTCATAAGGCTATTCTTACTATCTCCAATAACGATGCCTTCTTTTTGGAGCATTTCGACCATTTCGTCTTTTAGTTTACCTGCCANGNGATTATCTTCTTTATAAGTCCATACNTGATNTATTTCATTTTTTGTCAGCCACATCCGAATTTCAGTNGGTAACTTATAACGAGAACCACTGCAGCTTGCAAACGCTTTGCANATTGCGATGTCTGCATCNAGGCTTTTTTCTTGTGGTATATACCATTGTTTTAGTTGTCCNGTNGCTCGAAACTTTTTGCCAGTAGTNNTNGCTTTNGTTGCNCGACTTAATTTTAGCTGNCCCTCTTTTAACTTTTCNGTTAATGATTCTTTTAGNCTTTTAATAAACATTTTCTTATCTAGGTGGACCACCGCAGCCTTCTTTTGGCCTGCATCGCATCGCTGCACNACTGTCATTCCGTGGAACACNCGATCTGTTTTTGATGAAGTAAGTGAAGTCATTTCGATATCAATATTTGACTCTTCGATNGTGGTTTCGGAAGTGACACGGGTAGTAATTTGCCTAGCTAGATCTCCTCGGGCTTGCTCTACTGCGGCTTCTTGACTGTACCCTTCTCCATAACCATANAATTGCAGAGANGCTTTTTCTTGATAANGAGCCATACATGGGTTTGTCGCTTTCTGGTCTTGAGTCGTAGTGCATTGAGAAGANANNAATAGTGAAGATACTGCACCGACTACTTTTATCGTTCCCAAAATGTATTTTCTATTTAGAAATATGGACAAGGNAGCCCCCTATTTGTCGATTAATTGCTTGATNATTATTTTATAATATAGCGAAGCTGATAGAAAGGCGATTAATAATCATCGACATNTGTNATTTTTTGTGGTCNTGACTANCAAAACTTACCATAGGAAATGAATTGTAAATCATANCAAANCAANTTATTTCTGAATCTNNANNGTAGCNATTCCTGATTTANTTCAAAAANATNNATANAAAAAACAANNAGTTATATTTAGNTTGGGNCCAGTTNGACTCCTTCTCTCTTTTCTTCCTNTTNGGGCTTCCGATAACGGAGNACTCACTTGAATGGAGAAATAGTAATGGCTCGNCGAACGAAAGTATTGATTGTTGATGATGACCCTATGATCATTGACCTTGTTACTGAAATNCTTAGTGATGACTTTGAGCTGGANTCAGCTGGTTCAGTGACAGAGGCCCACGCAAAATTAGATCATTTTTTTCCAAACATCGTTNTGACTGATTATAGTATGCCTGCAGGAAACGGGATTGACTTGTTGAATAGGATNAAGAANTTTGATCAGGAAATNTATGTNCTTTTAATGACAGGAGTAGGCAACAAGATAGTGGCGGTNGATGCGATTAAAGGNGGTGCATGTGACTTTATAGAAAAACCNTTTAATCAAGACGATCTTTTGCGAGGTGTGAAAAAAGCAGCNGCTAAAATTAACCTTCAGCGNATGTATAATGACGTTAGAGACCGTAGCATGCAGAATGAGAAGCTTGCTGCGATGGGNGCGATGGCNGGGAATATTGCTCATGAACTAAATAATCCGATGANCGTTATNCAGGGANGATGCGAACAAATAGAAATGATACTAGATGCAGGTACTCCTGATATGAGCAAAGTTAAAGAAGCTTTGCGAAATATTGATGAAACATGTGATCGNATAGGNAAGATTATTGGTGGACTAAAAAAATTATCTAGAAGTACGAGAAAAGAGGATCATTTCACNCATACATCTTTGAAGGAAATTATTGAAGATACCTATTTTTTGTGTAAAGAGCGGTTTCGAAATCATAATATAGATTTGTATCGCGAAAGTNTCCCAAATGATATTATCNTCGAATGCCATTGTTCTCAGTTGTGCCAGGTNTTGGTCAACTTTCTAAATAATGCTTTTGATGCCATTGTTGATGNCGAAGAACCTTGGGTCAAGGTGGGTTTTGANGATCTGGGAGAAACTTTTCGTATTNTGGTNATTGATAGTGGGAANATTCCNCAAGAAATTGCNGATCGAATCATGGANCCNTTTTATACAACTAAGCCTGTTGGTAAGGGAACNGGGCTAGGNTTGAGTATTTCATGTGATATTGCCCGAAATCATAATGGCAANCTATANCTAGATCGTGANCATCCNCATACTTGNTTTGTGCTTGAGCTTCCGAAAAGCCAAGTAAAGATTTCTGATGACCCAGAGCTTAAGACTGCCGTCTGATTCTTGGCNACTTTCATTNTTTTAAAGCGAACTCNAGGAATCTTTGGTANCTATAAAAATCNAGAGAAATGGTCGTACCATCCTTAAATTGAGCAAGTACTAGTAGCGGTGTGATTNCAAATGAGATCACCTTTTTTCCATACATGGTAAACTTCTCACCATCACTAATTTTTTGGTTTGCAANNTTGACATTATCGTGAATATCTTGATCTAAAAGACAGTGATTTTCGTCTCTNTGCTGATTAATAAATAATATTAAATGGTTCAGATTTTTAAATTCATGAGANTCATNGGCTTCATCAATTGCAAATACNACTTCATCNCTTATTACAAATTTTTTCACTGGAACATCTTCCGAAATATTATACGGAATTCCCTGATGAATNTTTAAGTTAGCCATAGTNACCATCTGCTTTACTTTTTCTGATTTCATATNCGCTCCTGTGATTCANTNATTAGGATTGTAATATGGACTCAGGCAAACCTAAACCTATCTTTCTNNAGATAGGNCTATAAATCTAATTTNCTAAACGNCCATGCCTTTAGTTCTTNGTTATTTNATTNGATTTATAGGCANTTTGCTGGTGGNNATNTTCNCANTNTGATCGATCATNACTGNNTATTTTTGGNNTCNNTAGTTTTTGTTGTNGNAGAATGCGGCTCANCTTTATGTGTNTAATAGAATTCATCNACATTGAATANTGTAANGCNTTGTAAATATTNNTANTATTTTTNGATGNNTTGNCGNNTTTGACGNNNTAGAAAATTTCTATGCACTTAAATACTTGNAATTAATATATCTTTTATTATCTCAGGAAAATATTAGATGCTGGCCCCTCGGCCAGTTAAGTTGATCTCGCATTCTAGTGAAGGAAATGCCTCCGAATCATGGATGAANCGGCGACATNATTTTCCACTAGTTCAAGACNAACAAATTCTGAGAGTTTAAGGTTTGCAGTCCAAACTTCAGTTTTGTCTTATGCTTTANAAAGAAAACAGGTCANGGAGGACCTTGTTTTCTTTCAAAAAAACCNTACCAAAATATTCTTTTTTCACCATAATATCTAGTCTTTGTTTATNCTTTTNNNATTTTATGTCTAACCAATNNGGNNANATTNCCTCTCTAGCTTGCATGAAACTTATTTAAATTTTGGNTTTATTGCAGTANTTTGACCCCAAATTCTTACGGAAGGGGAATNTGATGGAACATAGGTCTATATGGCTTTGTATTNTGAGCNTGGTTATAAGTTGTACAGCTTGGTCGTCGCCAAAAATAGAGACCCATTGGGAAGTCTTAAANCAGTCCGATGGTATAACTGTTTCACGNCATCAGCAATTAGGTAAGTCAATNCTGTCTTTTAAAGGGCGGGGCAAGGTTGAAGGNTCATTNGTTCGGCTNGTCAATATTATGACTGACGTATCTAAAATGCCGGCATGGATAGACGGATGTNTTAAGGCCCAGATTGTGCGTAAGAATTTCACAGCCAAAAGTTTNGATATGAATGCAGATGAGTTTCAGATGACGATCTGGGGAGAGAACTTTNTGCCATGGCCTTTAAATAATCGTGATTANGTATTGAGNGGGAGTATAGACTGGNCCGTAGAAGGTTCTGACCTTATTGCTACTATTTCNTTGGTTAAGGATAAAGCNNTAAGGATGCCGCCTGCCGATGGTGTNATCCCNATGAAAGATATGAATTCCCAATTGATTCTTCGGGAAAGNNCTCAGCATAAGNATGAAATTGATGTGGAAATGATTGTNACGGTTGANCCCGGAGGNGTTTTACCTGCTTGGGCATCNAATATTGTAGCATCTTCATTTCCNCATAAAACNATCATGTCTCTGCGTAGGCTCATGCAACAGAATGCTTATGATCANCAAATGGAAAACNTAATTCAGTATCANTATGATAAGGCAAAGGCTGCTTCTCTTTCTCACTAACTTATTGTTTAGGAGAAATTTTAGGGTTGTCGATACTACCGGTAATACGGAATATCTGCGTGGTTGCCCGGTCCATGAAGTCTTCATCTTCTGGGTTACTTTGGAGCCAATATAGGGCTCCAAGAACCGGGTTGACGACATATAGAAAACCAGTCTTGAGTGTATGTGATACCAGCAAAATCATCGATACTTCAGCATCTAGTTCTTTTCCAGATACTTCCATATTACCTTTTACTTTTATTTTTGTGCCTGTAAGCGAGGTTTCAAAATTAGTTGTAGTGGCTGTGCCATTTGAAAATTGTACCGGACCTTTAATGCGATAGATCTTTATG
>PBRN01000139.1 GCA_002725955.1 Pseudobdellovibrionaceae bacterium | reverse complement strand
TCTATTACTCAATGCTTTAGAAGCACAAATACAATTACCAGACTCTAAAAAAGCGATTAAGATTTCTTTGGTTAGGGAAAGTGATTGTGCTGTCATTTCTATTACTGATGGTGGTATTGGTATCAAGCAAGATGATTTATCTGAGATTTTTAAACCTGGTATTACCAATAAAAAAGATGGTCATGGCTTAGGATTGACTAGTTGCCGAGAGTTGGCAGAGAGAATGTCTGGAGCATTAACCGCAGTCAGTGAAGGTGAAGGCAAAGGGGCAACCTTTAAGTTGTCCCTACCACTAAAAAAGATGTCCGACATGGATAAGATTGCTTGAGCTTTCGATTTCAAATTTAGGTTCTTCTAAGCAATGATGTCTCAAAAAACTAGTTTTTTATCATTTTTACTAGTTAATCTTAGTCACATCTATTCCTCTATACAATAAGTTGAGCTGATTCATTTAGTAAATTAAGCAGCAGTTTCGATACAAACTTCTACCGATGATGCGTGAATATAAACAGAAAGTGCTTCTCGTAGAGAATAAGCTTTGTCGTGAAACGTGAGAATGGACACAGGACTTGATCCAGGATGATCGAAAGGAGTTTTGTTACCGAAGAAAGCTTTGGGAGTATTTATTTCCATATTTAGCCCCTGTTTTCTGAGCTTAATTAGTATATGGTCCGCCATGATTTGACAAATCTCATTGCATAGATTCAGAATTTCCTGTTGACTATAAAAGCTAAGAGTAAGGCTTTTGTGTCCTAGAGTTTGCATCGCTATTTTTTCAATCATGAATGGGTTTAGGTTGAGTAGAATTGATCCAAAATGCCCTTCGCCAGTAATAGTCAACCATGACGAGACGAAGCCATCAATGGTTAGATGATCTTTGTCGGTGCTAACTTTTTTAACAATCAGGTTGTTAGTCAAAGGCTCTAAGGTTTCTTTTACAGCGGATGATACAACTTCACGTATGTTGTGATTATCGTCCACCCGCTTGTGTGTTAGTTGGGTGTTTGATTGAATCAATTTGGAAAAAAAATCTATACTAATCGGTTTAAATAATATTTTAAATTCTTTTTGGCCTGCCAGCCCTTTTAGTGTGATGGGAGCTGGTGGTGGCATAATTGCGAATATAACTCCTCCTTGCCCTTTATTTGTTTGGTAAATTGAATTGATCAATGCCATTTCAGTTGTAGTAATTTCATCGAAATCTAAGACTAAAGCATTGAATGCTCGTTCGGAGCAATCTGTTAATAGCTTGTCTGATGAATCAAAACTATCAATGGCTATTTTGAGTGGAGCCAAATGTGACAAGTGCTCTCTCATAATGTGAATTTGCTCACTATAAAGTACTATACGTCCGGATTTTGTTTTTATAGTCATAACGGTCCCCTGCAATACCCTTTTTCTTTCGATAAAGGGCTTTTCTAGATAGTTCGGTTGGAGTTATGTAAAAAAACAGTCAATATTCAAAGTCATTGTGAAATTTGTGTTTTTCAGCTTTAAAGGTCGAGAAAGTCAGTTGGTTTTATCAAGGTTGGTTCAGCCCAAATTGGGGGAAGTTTGGATAAAATAAAGGTCTATTGATGAATTGGAATAGCTTTTTTTCATCCTGAGTCATGACTCTTTCAAAATGGTTTAGTCACGACTTAGGATAAAATGTGTTAGCCAGCATTGGCGTTGACATTGACTTCAGACAAAAAGTATATGGAGTTAAAGGTGCGGTCTAGAGACTTGCTATAAAAATCAGTCATTTTAAGGGGCTTATCAAACCGAATCATTTGGCCTTTTTTTATAGGCATCTTGGCAGTTGCTATCCATTGTGTGCCTTTTCCCATCGCAATATGCATGTAGGTATAACCTCCTGCATTTATCACCTGAAGTACTTTACCGGCGAGAATATAGTTCGCAGGGTCTTTTTGATGTTGAATCGCCTTATCTGGTGAAGTCGCAGCTGAGCCTGAAGACGGAGCAACTTGCGGATGATTGGCAGGCATTTTTTCCTGATTATATTTGCTTTTATCCTGCTTGATGTACTGCGAAAAAGGAACACCTTGAAGTTGCGAAGCCCAACTAACCATGATGATCAGAGTTAACACTGACCATATTTTTTTATAAGTGTCTATCTTCATTTAATTTTCCTTTTAGAATGTTCCTTCAAGACCTATTTGGGCATACCAACGTTCTGGATCTGGTGCACTTAGTACCATTAAAGAGTCTTTATCGTAAAATGCTCCTGAATCTCTCGCTACTTGCCACCATGGTTTGAGGTTTGAAGCGACCTTTGGGCCTTTTAATAGAAGGCTAGCTCTACGGAGATGGTCGTCTGCGAGGTTGCCATTCGCATTTACTGTACGTTTAATCATACCATTAACTTCTACAACACTAAACCAAGAATAATGGTATTCCCACTGCCATTTATCCCAAGTACTCCAAATTTTTAGGAATAAAGAATCAAAATGGGCCTCGCTGCTATAGTACGCAGAGGATGCAGATTCCTGTTCTTTGGTTATAACCTTGTCTTTGCTGATATCAAGGCTCCAATTGGCGGCTGTGTTCAGAAACTTGACTCCCAAGGTTGCTGTGACTGAATGGCACATGTCGAAGCAGCCTATTTGAACGATCCCATTCCACCCTTGGTCAGAAAGTAACTCACCGCCCGCAAAAGCTGCGAATTGACGCTCTTCAATCGTAGTATATGAGGTAAACCCAGAGGGGGCACCCATATCTTCTACTAATTGAAGGGTCCATTTCATGCTTTCACTTTTTTGGGTAAGGGATACTTGATTATGAAAGGCAAAGGCGTCGCGACTTAAACCTGCTGCAAGTAAATGATTGAGGATGCTCCAATCCATTGCTCCATAGCCTTTAGCATAAACCTTATTGAGGCCTAATGTTAAGGCAAAATCCTGAGACATATCCCAAGATAAGTAGCCGATCAACAAGCTTCCTGTGACTAGCCTATAATCCCCAACAAATCGCAGGCCGTCACCAAGAGTACGATCAAATAAGATGTCTGCCGCCGTAAGGAAAAAACGGTTTTCGTCTCCTCCCGCAGAATTATGTCCATTGTTGTCATAGAAAGCTTCGAAACTATAGACAAACTGGATTCCTTCGGGCAACAGCCTTTTACTGTCACTTGGTGTGTTTTCCGAAGGTAGTGTCTCTGCAGCCATAACGGGCTTGCTATTGATGCTGGTAAAAGCGAGCAGACATATCTGTAGTAGATAATGCATTCGGTTATTCCAGAGGCCAATCAATGGTAGCTCCTGTTAGCCTATGATAGGCCATTTACGAAAGGGTTATTACGCATTTCCCAGCCAATAGAAGTATCTGGTCCATGTCCCGTTACTACAATAGCACTTTCATCCAAAGTATACAGTTGGTCTTTTATAGAAGCAGCAATAACTCTTGGGTCTCCTCCCCATAAATCGGTACGACCAATACTGCCTTTAAAGAGAGTGTCGCCTGCAATTAAAATATTGTGTTTTTCGAAATAAAAACTCATGGAGCCGGGGCTATGTCCCGGGGTGTGCAGAGCTTTCCCATCACAACAATCGATATCTTCTTCATGCTCTAGCCAGTGGTCAGGTTCAGGCACAGGTTCGTAAGGAATGCCAAACATGCCGCATTGTATTTCCAGTTGGTTCCATAGAGATTGGTCATCCTTATGCAGGGCAAGAGGTGCACCGGTTAGTTCTTTTAGTTTGCCGGAAGCTAAAAAATGATCCAGATGGGCGTGAGTATGCAAGATCTGAATGACTTTCAGCTTATGTTTTTGCAATGTGGCCATAATTTGATCAATATTACCTCCAGGGTCAACAACGATTGCCTTACCGGTGGTTTTGTTGCCAAGGATGGTACAATTACATTGCAAAGGACCTACTGGAAATGTTTCCCGAATGATGTTTGTGGCTTTAATGTCTGTCATAAAGACATCCCTCCCCTTGATTTTTAGTCGTCAGCCGATGGTTTTCAGATTTTAACCTATTCAAGGCCGCAACATACCAGGGTCTATAGATCTGTGCAAATTGCGATATGTGTGCGTTCAGATTTGAGTAGATATTTAGGTGTACCCTCCTTGATAGGCACAATTTCAGGCGAAAGAACTAATTGTGATGCGGGCATTCACAGTCTAATATAGAAGTGGATTCAATCTATCATATAGTAGGTAAAAAAATGGGGCATTCACATCACCATAGTCATGGACACGGACACGGACACGGTGAACACGAACAGAACACGGAAATGGCCGTTAAGCGAATCAGAACCGCATTTTTTTTAAACTTCGCATTTACTCTGGTTGAGCTTGTTGGTGGTTTTCTTACCGGTAGTGTGGCAATTCTTGCCGATGCTGTGCATGACCTTGGAGATAGTATCAGCCTTGGTTTGGCGATGTATTTGCAGAAAAAATCTGGTGATAAAGCCACTGCTCATGTGACCTATGGGTTTCAGCGCCTATCGTTATTATCAGCTTTTATTTCAGGTATCGTACTCTTATTTGGTTCCTTATTAGTTATGATCGAGTCGATTCCTCGTCTTACTGAAGAACACCCCCCCCATGCTGAAGGTATGTTGATCTTAGCTGTCTTGGGAGTTGTGGTTAACGGTGTTGCGGTGATTCGGTTGAAGATGGGCAGCACCCAGAATGAAAAAATCCTTACCCTTCATCTATTAGAAGATGTTTTGGGGTGGACTGCAGTGTTGGTTGGGTCGATTCTGATTTGGATTTTTCAGTGGGCTTGGCTGGATCCAGTTTTGGCTATTGGTATCAGTATGTATATCTGTTGGCATTCATTTTCCCACTTGAAAGAAACGATGCGTATATTCCTGCAGTATGTTCCTGATAATGTACCTCTGGATGAGGTCAGAAAAAAAATTCTTGATATTGATGGTATTGTTGCTCTGCATGGGAGNCATTCATGGTCTNTGGATGGNAGCTCTCANGTATACACCTCNCAGCTTGAGTTGANATCGAAGGATGAAGATGCNGANAAAATTAAAGCNAAAGTTCGTCTTTTNTTGAAAGANATGGGCTTTAGGCATATTACCCTCGAGGTCGTATACGGTGAAGCTGATCTATGTCATTAGTTTNTGGTTTCATNATGAGCCTTTATTTTTATCAAGNTGGANACAGGATCCATCTTTATAAAAGTCCNGCTGTCACNGTCTCCANATCNGCNGTTTAGCGTAGTCATAANGTCANTGCNGNGACAANGANAATCAGNGGGTTAAAGTCNGTAAATAAAGGNTATTTCCNATNTTAAAGTGTTTTAATTCGCTATAGTAATTCAAATANATTTAATGTAAAAGCCTAAGNCTTCATTACCAGCAANNGCTAGGGGCTTTCTTAGCTTGAGNGGCGGCNGCANACCTGAATACCTTCNTANTATCGGAANAAGGTGTANNGATTNTCAANACCTGACTGCGCTGGTGTAATCATTTTNCNTAAGGATGGACTATGAAATATTTNTCGACCCGATGGGGNCATTGCCTTACAAGTATAGGTTTATCTGTTGTNGTAACTNTCATGACTGGCTGCAGTGGTGAAGATACATCGGCNTTGTTNTCGATACCGGCAGAACCGATGTTACAGAACGAAGAGGTGACTCGTTACACTTCTGTGTCAGAAGAAAACTTTTGTAAAGNTGGAGCGCCNGAACAATGCTTTACTCTCGTTCTTGGAGTGCCGGCACCTGCNTTGGAAGAAAACTTAGGGTTAAACACCTTATCATTGGCGGGGCAGGTAGAAAAGTTTAGGGTNCCTCTTATTCGTTCATGCCATAAAGGCCTGAAGGCATATGTGCGNGGNCATCAGGGACGCTGGTTAAACAAGAGAAATCAGTTGTTTAGTACAATCAAAGAATCNCGGTGTATTATCGATCTAATCGATCGGGAAACCTACGATNTGGCTGACTTGCCTCAGGGACAGTTTGGTTTGGCTGCTAGGTTGAGTGATTGGGGCATTAATGGATCTGTCAGTGAGAATGATTTGACCGTCCTGAAAGTGACTCTGCACTCGGCAACCCTTGCCGTTAGTTATCGGGATGCTAAGGTTTTTGCNCAACCAGCNGNTGAGACTNTTTCCATGTGGAGTGATCTGTTGAGCAATGACTATCGCCCATTTGGTGGTTTTACTCCTATGGCTACNNAGAANTTCACNCAAAACTTTGCTGGTGATTTATCTCTTAATTTTTCATCGGCAGGTACCATTGAAAAAATGGCNGATGTTCTGGACCAGGTGAAAAATATGGATGTATCAGCCTCTGCATTGAGAAACTTTTTTAAAGAAGCNTCGAGGATAACCTCGNCAGTTGCGGCTGGGGATCTATTTACCCCTGGTGCAGCCTTTATCGGGATTGGTCTTGATGCTTTGAAAGCTATTTGTCAGGAAAGCTGCAATCAATTTGATACAACTACTATTAATGCAATTACCAAAATTAAAGAAAGTTTTGGGGATACGTCTGTTGTAGACAGTTATACCAATTCTCTATTTTCTGATAGTCATATGGTTCTGCCTGCAAAGATCATTGATGATGCTTTTTGGCATGCAAANGGTGCAGAACTAGCTAAGTCTCTTGGCTGGGAAGCAGAGNAAGATGAAGATTTATATGATGATCCTTTCGATCCTTTTGATGATCAGTGGTAAAAAATAAAGTTTAGGTTATCATGCCCTCCNATGNTTGAGGGTGTGATAGCTTNATCTGGTGTCTNGTATTTATTTACAATGTATTTTTGAGTCAGTCCAAGCCTTNCCTATTTTATTNTTATTCATACATATAATTAACTAAAAANTTTTTTTAATTCNTAGATTCTTTTATGTGAGTTACAGTTCTAGGCGTCCCCGTAGTCGCNGGGAAAAAGTCTTGCGTAATCAATTCAATATAAATAAATTAATTTCAAAGCAAACAATCAACATTAATTTTCCAAATCAGAAATCTAATACAAAGAGGTAATAGTATGATCAGATCTCTATTGTTGTGCAGTAGTTTGATTGCAGCNCCGTATATGTANGGGGCNAANATCGCTGTGATTGATTCGGGCCTAGATTTTCAGCATGAGGAGTTAAATGAACTTATCTGGAACAACATGGTTGAAATNCCTGATAATGGCATTGACGATGATGGGAATGGCTATATTGATGATATGCGCGGGTGGAACTTTGCAAATCAGCATGCCTATCTTATAGATTATGATGATGAGCAATTTTATTTACCGGCAATGGATAAGTTTTTGGATATTCAGGCTCGAGCAATGATGGGNCAGGCTACCGTTGGCGAAAAAAAATGGGCNCAGCAGCAAATTAAAGATCGTGACTTTGTTAACTCATTTACAAAATACCTTAACTACGCCCATGGTACCCATGTTGCAGGGATCATGACCAAAGGTATCCAGGATATTAAAGTCGTAGATATTAGAATCATTCCTGGCAAAGCCATAGAGGAAGAAGAAAAGAACCTTACCAGAGATATTCAGTTTGCTCTGGAAGAGGGGCAAGAGATAGGCTTCATTCGTGAGTTTATCCTGAAACTAGGCTTGCTATACATGGCCAAAGCCAATGGGACCCTGTTTGGTGAAATTGCCATGTATCTTGATCAGGCTAACGTTCTGGTAGCAAATGGTTCTTTTGGAATGGGGATTGAGCAGGCGCGCGGCATAGTCACTCCTTTCTTGCTGTTAGCGGGTGGGGGCGTGCAACCTAGTCCTGACCTGATTGATGAATTTGCTGTTTTTTATCTAAAAGAGAGTCGTAAGGAACAACAAAAAGCATTTGCTAAGGCACCGAACACCTTATTTGTCTTTGCTGCGGGTAATTCAGCGGTAGATAATGATATGTTCCCGAGTTTACCTGCTTCTATTGGTATCGATAATAGCCTAGCTGTTGGAGCAAGTATTGGTATGAATAAGCTTGCACCTTTTAGTAACTTTGGTGCCATGTCTGTTGATGTTTTTGCACCTGGAGTAGGCATCCGGTCTCTGGCACCTATGGATAAAATGATGACCATGAGTGGTACGAGTCAGGCAGCTCCTTATGTTGCTAATCTTGCAGTGCAAGTCAGGTTGATGAACCCAAGTCTTACTCCAATGGAAGTTAAAGATATCATTATGCTGACAATAGATCGCAAGGGATATCTTGAAGGCTTGGCGTATAGCGAAGGCGTGATTAATAACAAGAGAGCTATACTTGCAGCTGAATTGAGCAAGGATTTGGATATCAGAGAAGCGGTTAAGCAAAGTCGCAGTAAAATAGCGGATATTGTGAGCGAGCAATTAGAAAGTGAAATACCTCTTTATATCGGTAAACCATTCTTGCCGAGTTATCGCTAACCAAAAACATAGTCTGTTGTTGCCAGCAAGTATTTGTTAGGTGGCAACAGGCTAGGCCTCAGCTATCAGAGGCCTTTTCGGTTATCTTTCTCTGTATTATCTATTTCTAGGTGATCTATTAGGAAGTAGCATTATTTTGATGGCTGTTGCTCATCAACTTGGTACTTGGCTGGTATTTTTTTCGTAGCAATTGATTTAGATGGTGCATAGACCTCTAATTCTCTGTTCGAATGAGGGCTCATCACATATTCTTCAACTACTTTATTATCTATCATTCTTTTCACATAGAAGTTCGGACTATCTTCAGAAAGTTTCTTGATTATCCACTTTTCTCCTTTCTGCTTACCATCTATATGCTTTTCGTCGTTTATAACGACAGCATCGATAGGGGTATGGACTAATGCATCATGAAATGGAGCATAGCCAAAAATCAGCTCAACGAACCCCAAAGGTAAATCAATAACTTTGGTAACTAGCCAAGCCGGAATAATAAAGAGAGTGACGGTACCGGAGCATATTCTTGTGCCGACTGTTTTCCGCCCACATGATTCCGCAGCCCAAGTCCACAGTTGGTTGCTATATGGAAAGTATACACATGAAGTAGTTGAAATTAATAATAAGGTCATTAAAATCGAGCACATCTTGTGTTTCATTTGGGCACCCCTATCAAGTCAATGCTTTTTAAATCGGATTTTGCCTATAAAACATAAGTTCAAAAATATTTGGTTTGAGATTAGGTTTATGTAGATTGCTATAATAATTAATAATTGGTCCCAGCAAAATATAAAGAAAACTGCTAAACAAAGCAGAATTGATCGATATTATGTTATCTATTTTTATTCTTGATAGCTGTATTGCAAATATATGTCTGCAGATGTGAGTTTTAATAAATTTCTGAAGAAAGCATGGATATGATTCAATTTTGATCTTCTATCGATAATAATTTGGCTAGTTCTTGAATCGGGTGGTTTAATTGGTAGTGACCGAAGCGTTTCACCTGACTGCGGCAAGATCCGCCGGTTGCCATGATTTTCATGTCTTTGGTGGACCACTCCTTTAATTGTTTTTCCCAGCTCATGGCATAAATACCCCTGGATTCGTCTTGGTGATTTGCTTCATGTCCAAATGCTCCAGCCATACCGCAGCATCCAGTTGGAATAGGCAGCAAGTTGAGGTTGAACTTGAAGAAAATTTGCTGCCACTGCTGCGGTGATTTGGGTAGTGATGATTTTTCTCCACAGTGGCTAAGTAAGCCGAAATTTTGGGGTGGTAACTGACGATGCGTTGGTTGTTTTTCTAGGTATGCACATAGAAATTCTTGAAGGCACTGAACTTTAAGTGCTGGGATTCCATGTATTTTTCTGTATTCTTCGCGATAAGTTAAAGTGATCGCTGGTTCAATCCCAATAATAGGTATCCCCAACGCTTGTATTTTATCGATGCGCTCTCCTTGCTGTTGAGCTACTTTTGCGAACTCCGCCAGAAAACCTTTTACGTGCATGCCCTTGCCGCTTGGGTGCCATGGCATTACCTTTGGGTTGAGTCCTATTGCTATCAACACCTTTAAAGTATCGATGACTATCTCTGCTTCATATAGCGAGGTCATGGGATCTTGAATGATAATGACTGTATTAGGTGCATCTATGGAAGTAGATTCTAGATTGATGTATTCGATGTTATTTTTGACTAGTCTTTTGTCTAGTGAAGGGTTAGATAAACGGGGAGGATTCACCATTCCCATAACTTTTTTCATGATAAGAGGAAATCCTGGCAGATTGAGTCCGAAGTTATATAACCAAGGTTGCTTGCTTAATTGAAAATGCAGGTGTTCCCCCCATGCGATCAGATAGTCTTTGTTCGGCCGACGGTATCTGCTATGAAAAATCTCCAAGAATTTGGATTTTAGTTCTGGAATGTCAACCTTTATTGGGCATTGGCTAGAACATCCTTTGCAGGATAGACATCCAGTCATAGCCTCATAGACTTCGATAGAAAAATCTGCGTCTGAATAAGCTTTTTCTTGTCCTTTCGTGAGTGCCTCTACTGGGAAAAAGTTGTTTTTTTCCAGTAGTCTTAGCCATTCTCGAATCATATCGGCACGGCCCTTTGGAGAGTGAGTGCGGTCCCTAGTATACCGAGCGGATGGGCACATCACATCATGAGGATTCCAGTTGAAGCATGCTCCGTTACCATTGCACGTCAAGGCTTCTGACCATTTTTCCCTGATATCGCTTGGTATATGCCGATCTCCCTGACCTCTGGTAGGAGCCTGGTCAAGCGCTATAATCATTTCATCCGAATTTAAAGGGGCAGCGATCTTTCCTGGGTTCAATCTGTTATAAGGGTCAAAAGTTCCTTTTATTTTCCGAAGCTCTTTGTATAGGTCAGGGCCAAAGAACTCTTCAGTATATTCGCTACGAAAACCTTTACCATGCTCTCCCCATATAACGCCCCCATACTTTTTAACCAAATCTTTTACTGCATCTGAAATGAGGCGAAATCGCTTTTCATCCTCCGGGTCTTTCATATCAAGTGCGGGCCTTACATGGAGGCAGCCGGCATCAACATGGCCGAACATTCCATATGATAGCCCATGATCTTCTAGTATTTTTCTGAATTCCTTGATGTAGCTTGCTAGTTTTTCTGGAGGAACAGCAGTATCCTCTACAAATGGTATCGGACGGCGTTCGCCTTTAATGCTGCCAAGTAACCCGACACCTTTTTTACGAAGCTCCCATAATGAATTAATGTCATCCGTTGTTTTTGCCCTAGCAAATCCGGTGGCCATGCCCTCATGTCCTGTTTGATCTAACAATTGATCAATTAAGTCACTAACTTTTTGCTCTAATTCAGATAGATCATCACCTACAAATTCTACCAGGTTAATCCCTTTAGTTAGATGATCGTGAGGTTCTGCGAAGAATGGCTGAACTTTATGCCAAATATTGTCTTTGCGAGACAATTCTAGGATAGTACCGTCGATGGTTTCTATTGCTGCTGGATCTCTGCTTACTAGTTCTTGAGCAGCAGCCAAGGCATCATTAAACGCAGCATATTTTATAATGAGCAAAGATTTATATTTAGGTAGTGGAGTTAATTTTAACTTAATTTCGCTGATCATAGCGAGTGTGCCTTCAGAACCAGCGATTAGAAAGTTCAAATTGAAATCATGATCTTTTTCATTCACTTTCGCTAAGTTATACCCGGTCATGAACCTAGTCATACTCGGAAAAATTTCATGAATCAGATCTTTTTTTTCTGTAACGGTTTCATCGACTTGGCGGTGGATTGCTCCAACAATGTCATTGCGATTTTTTACTACAGTTAACTCTTCTGGACTTAGAGTTTTTGTTTTCCATGAGGTGCCGTTGGATAAAACTAGTTCGAGCTCTAAAATATGGTTGCTTGTTTTGCCATAAATCCGTGACCCTTTGCCGCAGGCGTCGGTGCCTACCATACCTCCAAGGGTTGCCCGACTTGATGTAGATAGGGTTGGAGCGAAGAATACCCCGTAAGGTGTGAGAAAATGATTTAGTTCATCAAGTACTATTCCTGGTTGGACCGTTACCGATCCTTCCTCAAGGTCAAGTGCCACAATTTGATTCATGTGCCGAGAAATATCCACTATAATGCCATGAGTCAAGGACTGCCCATTAGTCCCTGTGCCACCTCCCCGAGGGCTAAACCTGATTTCGTGCCAGATCGGGTTGTTGCTGATCCGGAGCAAGGTCATAATATCGTTTCTGTCCTTCGGGAAGACAACAGCCCTTGGTAATACCTGATAAACGCTATTGTCTGTTGCATAAGTGAGTCGATCCCGATAACGGTAGCTCGTTTCTCCTTGGAAACCATTTTCTCTAAGTGCTTGAAAGAATCGGAGCGTGACAGGTTCTGCATTATTTTTGTGGGCAATGATTGGCAGGCGTTTTTTAGTCGCATCTGAGCCCTGATTCATGTTCGGTGTGGTGATAACACTATTTATCTTATTGGGCTTTAACATGGATATACTCTGGCNTTTTAAGCGGNATCTGACNTTCNCAGNACGGCANNATCATAACGCNAACAGAGACCAAGGCAAGNCNAATTGGGTCTGACGAGAAAGTAAGATTNTGNNGNNGNCATAATGCCGTATATANGTTTGNATTTTGGTATCATAATTTATAAAAGGAGGAATTATGACCAGCGTTCTGATTGCCGATGACGACGAAGATATCAGAGAGTTATTTGATGATGAGCTCATGGAGAGTGGNTTTGACGTATATTTAGCCCACAATGGGGTAGAAGCNATGGAAATGCTTCGAACATTCGTTCCAGAAGTCGTTTTGGTAGATCTNAAAATGCCTGAGATGGATGGTTTTGAATTAATGAGACAGATGCGNGAATTTAACCCNACTATCCCCATTATTGTTGTTTCTGGNAAGACCACNTCAGGGATAGAAGCAGANGTTTTAANTTCCGGAGCTAGTTATTTCTTAGCAAAGCCCGTAGATACAAATGATTTAATCAAAACTATTNATAGAACTATACATCACAGAGTGAGTGACTTGGGGGCTTGAGTGTCAGATCCAGATAAAATAAAACAGGTATTTACAAATTACAGTATTATCATAGTNAGTGAAGATGAGACTGTTTGTCGGATTTTAGGCAAAGCCTTTGAAAANAGGGGNGGNACAGTCCAAATATATAATAATGGTAACATGGCCCTAANCTCAATTGACTCGGGGTCAGTAGACGTCGTGGTATATGCTGGAATGGTAGAAAANGGNGGGCCGGATTGGTTTCTCCAACAGGTAAGAACNCAGAAAAAGGCATCTGTTAATGTGATNTGGTANGTAGGTGANGAGAAGTTCAATGAAATGGATGGNCATACTCAACGTCCATTCCGGCCGGTAGAACTTTTACGCCCCATATACTCNACTCTTAAATCAGCATCATAATCAGACAAAAATAAAAATAATGNTATATTATGAGATGGCTTTATCGAGCCATCTTTTTATTTCAATACCNTATTCGTCCGGGAATGCACGGATGATTGGATTAAATAANCCNATTAAACGCAGTTGNTTTCNTTCCTNAANGGTCATGCCCCAGGNATCATGTGAGTGCAGNGNNTCGATTTTTTCTAACTCGTAAATCATTTCNTTCTTTTGNTTGATAAAGCCTATGAGCTCTAATTGCTTTGGATGCTGTTGCGNGATGCCTGTTATGNTGATGCTATCTAACTTATTTCTCTGAGCTTCATCACAGTCGAATCNCAGTATGCTCTTGCTGCTATCAAGNGCGGCTAAGACAGTGCGCCCCTTTATTTNCCCTTGTTGTCCAGAGACCTCTATNATCATTTGGTTAAANTCTTTTTGGTGACTGGCTATTGCTAGATCTAGGACAAGCTCACAGTCGGAACCATCGAAAATAAANCCNTCTTTTGATTGCCAGGGGCTGCGGCTAGTGCAGGTTCCCATTGANGCCCTNGTCCAGTTGCATTTAGCATGATCTCCCATNTTCACCTTGCGAATCCCGTAATCGATAGGNGAGTGTTCCCAATAATTAGAGCTAATATAATCTAGGGACGANCCTGNGCCTAAGAANATCTCGGTGACAGGNGCNTAATCTNCCTCGCTAAAGTCAATTTGCCCTTGGCAGCCTTCAACGAATTTTATCGATGNNCCTTCNCCAATAATGATTAGNTTNCTTTCCCAGGGGGATCTCCCTGTTTGAGCCCATGTGTTTTGCACTGGAATCGATAATTGAACTTGATCGGGTACATAGACGAATGTTCCGTATTGCATGTGTTGTTGGCTAAGAGCTGCGANTGGNTAATCTTCAGCNTTTATCAGTGTTCCTAGGTACTGCTGAATTATATCAGAGTAATTTTCTAATGCNTCTGCCATTGGGAGACAAACTACNCCTTGTTTTANCCATTGTTTTTGTAAATCTGAGAAAAGTTCTNTGGANANTTGCAAAGATTGNNGACCAGCATGACTAGGTTTGGTGNTNGATGATGTTTGTGCTCGNCCTTCTTGGTTNGCTTNTNNNGGTAGCNNAGGNTGATGCTTTTGNCCAACNCTGCGGAGTTGAGTNAGCCAAGGTAGTTTATGATTGTTAGCAATATCTGGATCTTGGAATCGGGGAGAACGATCGCTTTGGTTTGCAANTTTGATGTCAGTTGCCAATGGTNNTNTGGGCTTNGACTCTANCNGNCNTNTNGTNTCACAGTAATTCCAGAGTATAGCTTTATCCGNNGTTAAAAACTTGGTAAGTGATCTTTTAGTATCAATATTATCGGGGGCGTTAAGTATGATNAACTTGATTTCCATAACTTTAATGACAAGCCANAACATTTTTTTTTGTTCTGCTTGAGAGGCTAATCTGATTTCCTTAGTCATTAGGCGAGGGGATANTTCAAGCTCGCTAAGTATAGGTCTAACTGCAGCTCTGAANTCCATCGGATCAGCTNNTGGATTGATCCATTTTTGGTAAATATTTTGTAGCCAGTCTGAGAGTATGACACCGGGGAATACTGGTATTGTTCCATCGCTGATAAGTATTTTATTTTCAATAGGGAGTCCTTGACATCTTTTTCCATCGATAAACAATTCCCCTGCAGTGTGATGCACTATTCCTTTATCACCTGGAGGAGCGGATTTCGCAGGGGTATGCATAAATCTGAAGGTGCCCGGAGTTAANGAGTGAGCNGGTATTGTTAGCTCACCGAAAAAACCTAAGCATTTAATTTGTTTCCAGCTGATGGTCATGCGGTAGTCTTCTCCAGTAGTTTGNAGACAGTCATAAGTACATGTCAGTTTTAAAACTTTCAACAGTTTTTGTTTTGACTGCAGTTAAAACATNATTTGAAAAGTTTTATATTTAAACTGATCTGGGTAATCTTTTGTTCATGATTCTGCGCTTTACCTGTTTTCATCGCATATATCTATTTTCGAAATGTCTGAGCNTTTTGATTAAACCGTTTCTTTTTTTCTTGCCTTAACCGTTTGTCNCTTCATTTCTATTTGTTGTCGAAGTATATCTTCCTGCGTNAGGTTCACTCTTTCGGCGATTTCAGCTTGAACTGCGGGGGAGGCTTTGGAGGTTTTTTTTAATAGATCGACAAGTGNCGGGTCAACNATTTGATTTCCNAANATTTTTTTTGCNCCAGGCANCATTTTTTCNAGCATAGCTTTCAGGTTTNCATCGGCATGTTCNGGTTTACCTATAAGNTCNGGCCATNTNTCAGCTATTTTNTTAAGTACNTGTAGTCTTTCNTATTCNCGGATATACACGTTAAAAAATGGACTTTTAGCTTGGGTTAGTTGAATCANTTTTAAGAGNTGCAGTCTATCGCTCTGTAGACTTTCTTTCGATGCTTTAGATGGTATCAACGCCCCTTGCGTTTTTANTATAGCTAGATCAATGGAGTCNTTGAGNACTANGTCTGAANGTGTCTGAAAACCTTTAATACCTANTTTNGCAGNAGTATCATGATTGGCTAGTAAGGTATTTTTATCTGGCTGCCGCTGGCCGGCTTGCTCTANATCCTGCATTTGAGCCTGATGTCTGATTTGAAAATGTCGTTTCATAGTTTCTATTTGAGCATCAAATGTTCGGGTTTCGACAGTTTCTTCATTAGAAAATCGAATCGTCANNTCATATGGGTTTAACAAAGCTTTGTTCATAAGATTACGAAAAGTTNGTTTGTCATGTAGGAAAGCGTTATCCATCAATTCGAAAAATGTATCAGCGATAAACCTTTCTTTGTCGGTGCGAACATTGAATCGAAAAAGAGTNGCCATTTTTACGTGATATAGTCTATCGGTAACCAGTTCCATCCATTGGTTGTAGATTTCTCGTAAATGCTCTTCAAATCTTTCTTGCNTCATGNCTTCAACAATAATTCTTTNCTCTACCCTCTTAATCATGTCCATNGCGATAGATAGTGATCGAACGCGACGATGATACTCATCCATCCATGGAAATAATTCGGTGGTATGCTTATAGAAAGGTTCGCTAAATTCTCNATAGAGATCTGGGTTCACATGGGGCATGTAGACATTTGGNGAATGATTTTCGTAAATGGTGNTCCATTTTTGACCTGTNGTCGCCAACTGNTTTTGTCCAAGGTTTTTCATATAGGTTGGCCCATACACCTCAGTCNTCAATGGTGGTAGCATGCTTGGTCTGAAGAATTTATCGTCCATGGTAAAACCTCAAAAAAATAATGTTTACTCAATAAAAACATCGGTATAGGTATCGGTATCTAGTTACCTAGACTTGAGCTTGAGTTTGGTTGAAATAGGAGCGGAAGGTTTTAAAAATGACTAAATATTATAGTGAGTTAGATGTTGGTCAGTTCGTGTCAGAAGCTGTAGCAGGCTGGCCATTTTCTCTAGAAACTCCAATCCAGGAATTAAATTGTCTACAAGGTGGGGTGTGGATCAAGCGAGACGACGAGCTTAGCTTTGGCTCATCTGGGTCCAAAATCCGTAAGTACGCTTCATTGATTCCGAGGATCAAGCGAGAAGGTATTAAAGGCGTGATTATAGAAGGAGGCCTCAATGCTAATAATTCTTTGGCGGCAGCGCAGCTATTTAGGCAAAATCAAATTCCTTTTCGTCTAATGGTGCCTGAGGGTTCCAGGACCCGCACAGCCGGTAATCAACTTTGGTTAAAATTACTCGTCGCTGAAGAGGAAATGATCTTTATGGCTGATGATAACTTTGAGGATCAGCTCAGCGCTTTTAAGGCTCTTATGTCTGAAAGTGTGCTGGAGTTACCAGAGGGGGCTAATCACAGTTGGGCCCTTGGTGGGGCTTTATCCTTAGCGTTCGATTTGGGACGTAATCGTGAGCATATTGATAGGCCGATTAGTCAGGTTGTAGTGGATGCAGGCACAGGCCTTATGGCTCAGGGTTTGATTCTGGGCTGCGGTAGTTGGCGGCAACCGCCGTTGGTTAGGGTTATCGGTATTGCTGGTACCAAGAATGACTTTGAGCAGGGGTTGCTGCGAAGATGTCATGAACTGGAGCGTGAGCTTGCTGAGCAGCTTTCTCTGGATGCTAAAAAAATAAAGGTTGCTCCTTGGGAGTGGGAATCACCTGCTACAGCAAAGTCATTTGGTAGCACAAATCGCAGGGTATTTGATGAAATTGCTCGGTTCGCTCGACAGGAAGGCATTTTATTAGACCCACTATATAGCGGCAAGATGGTCTATACCTACCAGCAAAAAGCTCAGGAATGGGAAACATCTGGAGAAACAATTCTGATTCATTCGGGGGGAGCATTGACCTTATCTGGTTTTCAAGACCAATTGGTCGGCAGCATCAATTGACGGTCGCTGAGAGTATAGAGGGGGCTTTAGAGCTTGTGTCAGAAGCGAGTGCTAGAGGATTGTAATTACAATCCTCTATATTGGCGGCTTTCAATTGAGGAGATAATCCTTAGATTGAAAGTGAATTACCCATATCATCGAGGTTTTTGTATGTCATCGATAACTGCTGCCCATTCTTTCTAAGAACAATACCACCGTTTTTGAGCTTGGCTCTGATTTTTTTGATGATATCTTCAGTAAAGACTCTGGATTGACTTGAAAATTGAGCCGTCATATCAGGTGTATGACTTANTTCGTTCAGGATNCGTGCTTCTGAATTTGTTAATTTGCAAATTCTNCGTCCATGCAGATGAAAGTTATTCATACTATCAATATGCATNANNGGCTGATTACTGGTATCAGAAATATAGTTTCTCATGGTTCCTAGTAAGCCCTCGACGGTAATCTCNTGATCGATTGGAGCTCGCCATGAGAACCANTTTTGACCTTTTCTAAGTTCAAACTGTGGTTCCTGCTGTGTCAGTTCCGANACCAGCTTCTTGATTGCTCCAGCAAACCAGTACATGTAAAAATCGGAGAACTTTGCTCCTTCGGNAAAATTAACATCTAGATATTGAAATCCAGAAGCNGCCTTATATTCCATGTTNACTGTNCCATGACTNAGTGGGCATCCCCATTTAGANAGGGCNAGGAGNAGTTCGTCTTCNGTCTTNAGGCCNCTGATTAAGTTATTAAACTGGGGAAAGACNTCCANGATAGTTTCGGCCCCNAGCTGAGTGACCTCCTTACTACCTATTTCCCTCAGAATATTTTCGGATTTTTCGTGAAAATGATCCCATGAAATCCATGTGCTACTTGATTCCGAAGAGTCAGGCTGNGTATGGCTCATCAATTGAGGATGCTTGTCACTGAGCCGCTTCTCTAAAGTTTTCCACAGCTGCAAACTTACGTTATTCATATGGGCGCCTCCAGGTTTCCGTGCATGAAACTAAGGTGTTCGTCGTTTTATCTAAAGCTTTTCTACAATTTGAATCTCTTGAAACAGATACCNTAACCTCCGGTATAGTTCAAGGAAACAAAGCTGCTTTACCACNGTTTTTTATTAGCTTGAGTCAAATCAACGGTATCGNGTGCTTTTTCTAGGCCATTATGGCTAGATTTTCGCNCC
Organism: Pseudobdellovibrionaceae bacterium; assembly: GCA_002725955.1. Classification (GTDB taxonomy): domain Bacteria; phylum Bdellovibrionota_B; class Oligoflexia; order Oligoflexales; family Oligoflexaceae. The sequence goes on along the minus strand of PBRN01000139.1, from coordinate 13,533 downwards.
TTTGCTTTTTGAGTCNCTATNAGCCCGACATTCTGTACCGTATTAAGGTACCAAAAGACTGACTAACATCGTGTAGTCAATGTCCAGTATTATGTATTTTTTTTGCATGCTTTGAAAAACTAATGAACGATGTGTGTTTNATCGANTAGANGGAAGAGCGATATNTCTTTGGTGCATGATCAGGATTGTAAAGATATTTNTTCTCGAAAGGCACTATGGTCTATTCTAAAATTTGAGCAGCAAATGATTTAGGTATTTTTGCTCAAGTTGACTTTATTCGGCACCTGGTCTTNTTTATTTGAAANTAAAAAACTTAGTGATNGNTTNTAGNCAAGATCTNTGAAGATCATTCTTCACANNCCTNTCAAGCGAAACATTGTGANCTTAAAANNCTCACTAAANTGATGTAGATTAGTGTGGCATTTTTAGAATTTGAAATTACATAACGGNNGCTCCCACCGGGGNTTACACCTATTCTGNTATCTTGTAANNGANNTCTTTTTTGGTTTCTGCANTTATTTTATTAGNTGATNATGGTGCTGAAGTNGCAAATACTTCNGTGCTCCCTACTGCAAACTACTGACTCTCAAAGGTTCCAAGCTGATAGAATGTTTAGAAATAAACATTTGACTTTAAACGCCATCTTGGGGAGATTGGTCTACAATAAATTTACAAAAATTTTTTGGAAGATCGGAGCAAAGTCATGGATATAAGCATGTGGCCGAAGGGTCTCATGGTAAGGGTCTTTTTATCCTTACTACTCTGCACGCCGGCGTTTAGTCAGCAAGAATACTCGGAGGACNGTGCTGAGTTCATTGTTGATNACCTCTCAAGTGATACACAGAATGAAGANGCTGACCCTTTTGAAAAACTTGGTATTTATGAAGTTGCTGAACAATCCTTGACCATCCCNCNNACCNTAGNNNCNGANGCTGAACTGAAAGCTACTCTGTATGCTCCGTTACTAANAGGGNCTAAAAATGAGCTGATGCCNGTTGTTATTATGTTGCCTGGNTTTAGCACTGGNCAGCGCGGGTATAAAATATACTCACAGCATCTAGCNAGCCATGGCTTTTTCGTGCTTGGCATCGACTTTCCAAAGTCAGGTATTNTGTATCGAGCNAGGCATGATGAAAATGCGCAGCAGGTTTTGCAGACACTGGACTTTCTCGATGATAAAAGNAGNCCAACTTATGGCAAAGTTGANCTAAATTATATNGCAGCNGCCGGTCATTCTTTGGGNGGCAAGATAGCNTTTTATGCAGCTAGTCTGGATCCNCGGATAAAAGTTATATTGGCGATGGATCCCGTAAACTCGGGAGGTGCCCCATGTTTCATTACTCCCAAGCAGTGTNCAGCCTTTCCCGTTGCACCTAATCCTAAAACAGGCGATATAGGGCGNATGGATCAGGTAANTTCAGCAACCTTAATTTTTCGAGCTCCCAGAGACCTTATTTTNAATCCCGAAGTACAATTTAATGCTTTTCATTTTTGGAATGGNTTTAAAGGAGAGGGTNTNTATTTAGACTTTNGCTCAGCTAAACATCTGTCCTTCGTNCGTGATGATGTGGTNATTAAGATTACNAAGCGNACNATGTTAGCATGGTTGTCTCGNCACTTTCGAGGTGATGGTGACAAGATGGATAGATATCTGTCGCCAAATAGTGGATACCTTAGTGAAGAAATAGATGACGATGTTCTAGCCACTGTTGAGGTTAAATGAAAACTTCAGTAGTATCCAATCCAGTCGCATTAGCGACTGGTGTTATTCATTGGGTGCAAAACTAGGGATCCTTGTGGCGAGGCTCTCTTAGGGTTTATAGGAAAAGATATGGTTTTGCCCTTTCCTGAATCCCTAGAGGTGACTGATGCGGAAGAGTCTTTTCCTGCTTTTTGTATGTTTATTTTTCACACATATGGCTTGTGTGACTTCTCCTGGTAGTTCCCTTGATCAAGTCATGTGCACTGGTGGTCAGTTTGATTATATGTTTCGTTTGACTGATCGCCATGGCGGCTCATGTTTGTATAGTAAAAGTCCCGAAAGTCCGGAAGTTTTAGATATTCCAGAAAGTCGCATGGAGAGTCTCTCTTCGGATACATGCGAGTATATGATTAAAGATTTACAGGTGGATGGTGTTTATTGTTGTCTGCTTCCCTTAAATCGAGCAGGAGGGCAGCTGTCTATGTTGGCATTGGAATCCTGTGATGATGGAACTCTGGAAGGGGTTCCTGACGCGTTTAGTGATTATGATCCTGATGAGCTGCCTAGTCATTTGCCTGTTAGTCCTGGTTCTGATGATGCCGAGTCATTGTCTTCCCCTTCAGTTAGCGATGTCATGATTTTTTAAGCTGATCAACCAGACTTTGAGGCGGCTATTTTGCTCAATACTTTATTTATGATGTTCAATAGCTGTGGAGGGTTGAACGGTTTGACCATCCATCCGCTTGCACCTAGTTCTTTAGCCTGCTGAATTAGGGTATTATCACCTTTGGTGCTAAGTATAATAATTGGTAGATTTCTGAATCGCACGTCATTCCGCATTTTCTTAATCATTGGAATGCCTTCCATTCTGGGCATTCTAATGTCGCTGATCACCAGATCGATGTCATTATTCTGTTTCAGAATCTCTAATCCATCTAAACCATCCTGCCCCATCAACACCTGGTGCCCATTGGTTTCTAAAACGAAAGCGATCTGTTGGCGCATGGAAGCAGCATCATCGACTATTAAAATCTTGGCCATATAAATACCCTCAATGGATCGCAACGGACCAGCTTTCACCGGCCTCATCGGCTCTTCATGAACTCAAGACGAGTTTTTTACTACTCTAGGTCTAGTTATTTTTTGGTAATGATTGATATAGGGCTAATCATCTAATATTGTAGCAACTTAAAGACGTCAAACTGAGTTGTTTTCTGGACTCTTATTGCTTTTCTTGATGGATTAGTGAGAGTCTCTGTCTGGGTTTGTTCAGTTGAGTATATCAAAGTAGCCTTGCTTCTCTAAGAAGCAAGGCTTTATTCTTCTGTGATGCGAATAGCTGCGACACAGGAGTTGTTGTTGTGATTATTGATTTAATGCTTTGTAAACGTTTAAGCGGCCACCACTTTTTAATTTTGAGCGAACAGAGCTCACAGGATCAACGGTAGAGATAATCCGTTGCTTTAAAGCCTTGGCTGATAGGTCGGGGTTAGCTGATTTGACTAAAGCGACAGCACCGGCGACGATTGGAGCAGCCATTGAAGTACCGCTCATGGATCGGTAGATTTGCCCAAAAAGGCTTCTTGTGGAGGTGCTGTAGATACCGCTGCCAGGAGCCATCAGGTCGATTGTTTTCGGGCCATAGTTAGAGAAGCTTGCTAGCCGATCCCTACTATCGCTGGCCGCTACGCTAATAATATTGTCTACATCGTAGTTGGCTGGGTAGAGTTTTTTATTATCATTATTGCTGCCATTATTACCTGCAGCAGCTATGAATAGTTGTCCTTTTTTATTGGCAGCCTTAATTGCCGCAAATAGTGGGTCTTTTGCAGTTGCAGTGTCTTTTTCAGCTGCTCCGCCCCAGCTATTGCTTGTTACATCGAATCCCATAGTGACAGCGTATTCAACGGCTTTAGCGGCGTCACCAAGAGTTCCTGTCCCTCCTCTGCCGATAAACTTTAGTCCTACTATGCTTACATTCCAATTCAGCCCCGCAATACCAATCCCATTATCTCCGACAGCACCAATGGATCCAGCGCAATGAGTGCCATGAGCATTGTCATCCATGGGGTCATTGTCATTGTTGGCGAAATCCCATCCGCGGTGATCATCTATATAACCGTTATTGTCATCATCGATCCCATTTGTTCGTTTGTCATTGCCTCTTGAATCTTTGCCTGTTTCCCCTGGATTAGACCAATAGTTATCCTTGAGATCTGGGTGATTATAATCGACTCCGGTATCAATCACTGCTACCACAATATCTTTAGACCCAGTGGTGATACCCCATGCCTTATCTGCTCCGATAAGCTCATTTTGGTATTGTTTACTTTCATTAGGATCATTTGGCGTAACGTTGATCGAAAAAATATGATTCAACGAAATGTTTTCAACAGCAGAATCCTCAGCTAAAAAATTAGCTGAGCTCACAAAACCGTTGGTTTCTGGTAACTTGACGAGTACAGAGTTACTATACTTGTACTCATGAATCACTGAGCCACCTGATTCAGCGATTAATTGCTCTTTTTGACTTTCGGAAAGATCTTCATCGAAAGTGATAAGGAGTTCTCCTTGCACATGTGGTCTTTCATAATCTAATTGATTCATCGCAAGGGCTGATTGTCCGGTAAATGCAATCATTGCAGCTAACGAAGCTAACTTTAACATTGGTATCCTCCCTGATTCCCTAGTGTTTTATTTTCACATATGTCATAAGATCACAATAATTGGCCGCTTAGTCAATTAAAATAATATAAAACCAAATGGACCGTTCTTGGTTCCGTTTGGGGTTTATTAGATATTTATAATAATTAGGTTATTTTATCTTGCCGCCTTATTTCAGGCTTTGGGATGCCAAGCGGCGATGATGGCTTCTTTAATCCTTTAACTTGGATTCTCTCTTAATTGCTGTACTAAGTTCAGTAAAGATTCTTCGTTCAGATCGTCAATTCTTAGTTCTTGTTCTTGGCGGCTTGCTAATAACTTAACTGAAAAAGTTCCTCTCTCAGCTTCATCTGGTCCAATGACAATAACAGAGTTTGCTCCAATTTTACTGGCGTATTTGAAAACCTTAGCTGGCTTTTTTCCTGCCCCCAGCATTTCACAGCTTACCCCTAGCTTTCTTAGCTTTTGAACAAGTTTTCTGAGTGTTTTTANGCCNCTGTCATCTTGCAGNCCGGCTGCTACNACTTCAATATCAGGGTTGAGNTNAGGCATAATNTTATGGGCTTCAAGGAAGTTATAAAGAGAAATTTCACTAACACCATAACCAACTCCAGAGACGCTNTTNGTCCCAAAGGTNGCTACAAGATTGTCNTATCGACCTCCNCCGAAAAGAGCNCTATTATTCANAGGTGAGATGTCTACNACTTCAAAGATGACTCCTGTATAATAGTCAAAACCTCTCATGATCGTTGCGTCGAACTCAAATGCATCGATTTCACAAGCTGTATTTAAGTCNTCGATCAGTTGCTTGAGATANATCAGGCTTGGTTCNTTNGNCGATTCCAGNAGTTCTGTAAAAGGAGTTGTTAANAATGCCAGTAGTTTTTGAANTTCAGTCTCAGTAAGACCAAGGCTAGTCCCTTCTTTTCTGAGGCCTTCTTCTCCTGTTTTGGGGAAGCCGTCCAGCAATCTCAGAACAGAGGCTCTTTGATCACCCTGTAAACTAATATGCTTNTCTAGATAGTTATTGATAAATTCACGNTGATTGAGGCGAACTTTAAAACCATCCATGGGAGCATCTAATTTTGCCATCATTTGAGGNATGGTGGCCAANACTTCGAAGTCTCCCTCTCCAATGTCGCCACCCAGGATATCCATATTTAGTTGATCGAATTGTCGCATTCGNCCTCGTTGAGGNCGTTCGTAGCGCATNCAGGTTTCCACACAATACCANCGCAGTGGNAGNGGGTATTTTCCNANGGTGCTTGCGACCATGCGTGCCAGAGTTGGNGTAACTTCTGGTCTGATACCTAATTTTCNATCTGAACGGTCTGTNAGGGTAAATAATTGNTCAGAAACGATNTCTTCACTTGATTTAGCTAGGTAAAGCTCCAGNGGNTCTANAATCGGTCCNCTNTATTCTTGGAAAGCGCTATTATGTGCTACTTCATCCCACACATTGAATATCATCTTTCTAATGCGTTGGCGTTCTGGGAATAAGTCCTTAGTACCTCGGTATGGCTTGGTGCTGAGTGCGCTCATGAACCTTGAATCTCTTGGGCTNTTGATGGGNGCCTTGAATGACAGGCATGTGGAGCGTATAGTGCATGATCCATGGAATCCCGTCAATATCTATTCAGNCGCTGTCGAATNGGCGTGNTNNNTGNNNCAATATATTAATATAATTAGANTTTATTTTTGTNNCATGGGNNCNTTTTAGTNAGGTGTTCAGCTATCGAGGGTTCTCCAAAGAAGNCATNAATTCGCTGCGGCTGAGGGCGAAATGTTTTTTAAACCATGCTTGTACCAGTGGNTTGTCTGCNTCCAATGCNGCACAGCGCAAAACAGTTTCATCTGTATTAAAAACCTCTTGCTGNTGNCCCCTGCAAAAACGGTCAGTCCATAGTTGTCCCAAAGCATGATTTTGTTTTTTGATCAATTGATCGTATCGTCCTTTNAGCCAAGTNGAAGTATCCATGAGTTNTGGGGGGGTGGGGTAGATACGAGCGGGAANAAATCGNTCCTTTGTGGATTCGGANGATTTATTTTTTTGATCNTGAATGAATGATCTNAGNGGGGTCGACCAGACGCTAATTTCGCTATTGATCTCTAGGCCAATCTGTTCGTTATGAACTGTGATAGGGTACTTGTGAATCTTGGTCTTTTTGATTCTTTTGGTAACTTCTACTTCTTTTTCTGTCTGTTTTCCATTTTGAAGTACTNTTTTTAATTCTTTTTCTTTNATCTCTTCGGTGGTTATGTACTCAGTGCGGCGTATNGAGTTCNGTTTTNGATGTGCGTAGCTGAGTTTACCTAATANAGTTACATTNAGNCGCTTTTGNGATCTTGATGAGAACCATACACTATTGCGAAAATTTTCTTCGATCTTAGCTAATAGATCTCTCAGGCTAATACCCTTGCCCCCATGATTACTGANNTTGACCTTATTCGTTATNTANATNCTCTGATATCTTGAAGGATCCACCGGAGAAAGCGCCGCATCCCAACTAATATTCCAGCTAGCACAATACCTCTGGATGAATTCTCGTAGAAAGAAGCTATGCTTGTCAGCAAGTGATTGCATTTTGATGCAATTGGCTTGACCTTGCTTGTTGATGTATTGATCCAAACTGTGGTTTATTTTTTGGCTGGCCGCTTGGGTGATTTTGCGGAAACGCACTGTATACCAGCGGAACACATCGGGCTTACTTTCCTCTCTCGCTTGGTTTTGCTTTGATCTTATCCACTGACTGCTTTTTGCAACTTCATTTTTTTGGGTAATCGTCATACCAGCATTAAACTTTATATTCCACCCGGATTCCTTGCGGAGAATGCTTTCGAGCTTCTCTGTAGCTGTTTTCTGGTCTCCAGCCATTCTAAGCATTCGAACTTCGATTAACCCCTTGCTTATCACTCCTTGCTGCGCCTTATCTAAACCAATGCGCGCTGCAGTATCTTCAGGGTCTTCGGTAATCGCTTTATTATACATATCGACAGCTTCTTCAAACAGTCCAGCCTCATAAAGTTCGTCTGCTTTGTCTCTGGTGGTGCTGCATGANNTTGTCAGANATAAGCTGATCAGNATANCCANCAGGAGAATTGATTTTGTAGCAAGATNTTGCATCNTTGTTAAATTCTCCTGCACTTAAGCTGGGNTGACAAAATNTCTTTATAGATTCTATCATATATGNGATGGGCTGCCAGTCGTTTTCACAGATGAAGTCTTTAGATTACAAANTTGATTNTTTGAANTTTTCCTGTATTNAGTTTTTNNGAAAGTCAATGAGCTGATGCTGATGNTGATGGTTCTAGANTTATGATGACTATATNTANTGCTTTATAGATATGTCATGGGTGTNGATGNGGATGGGGATTTATTATTNTCCATGNCTNNCNGATAATNTNCCGATAGAGNNNCGTAGTTGTGATNGGTNGNATGTTCTTCATGTTCACAGAAATCACTGAAANNGNNATATCGCTTNATTCTTTCTTNTGCCCCCGCTTCCNCTAATTGTCTTAGGGCGTGTTGCCAAATGATCTTGCTTTCNGACTTAAGCTGNAGATCACGGTAATTTAGAGCTTTCTCAATCAGCAGGCGTCCAGAATAATAAGCATTGGGTTTGGNGTTTTGNTGGAATTTCTCNATAGCTTCTATCGAACGTCTTGGTTGTCCAAGTGTGCGCCATGTCCATGATAAAAATATTAGATCATGCATGTTCTGAGGTGTNCGATATTTTTCTTGCCATTGTCGTAAAATAGACTCTCCTTCTTTGTTGTTCCCTGTTAANGTCTTAACTAGTGCCAGTTGCAAAGTGCNGAGGCGGATANCATAACGAAAGGCTATTTCTTTTGCATATTGCATAGATTTAGCAAGAGCATCCGCAGCTTCTCTNTACTTGCCTTTTTCTATCCAGTTTTCTGAACGCACNAACCATATTGTTGCAAAAAAATGAAAATCTTTGGTCGATATGTGTTGNTGTGAAGTTAACTCGAGGGCCTTCTGNCTATATGCCAGCGACTGATCATATTTGCCATATCGAGACCAGCACATAGCTAAGTCTGCTAGATTGCGTATTAGATTTTGTTTGTTTTGCTTTTCTTTGTTTGTGGNGATNGCCTNTTGATTAATGGTAATGGCTTCTTGGATATANCCTGATTCTAGNGCAATAANAGCTTCTAGCGAAGTTGCTTTTGCCGAGATTTCAGGTAAATCAAATTGAAGGTGTAGGCTTTTAGCAAGGTCTAGGTATTTGGTTGCTTGATTNAGTTTATTTTGTTGAGCGCAAGCCAAAGCCAGTTCATTNAAAATTTCACCTTGGCGTTGTGGNGGGAGGNTGGGATCTCTTANNACTAAGAGTAGTTTTTCCATGAGCTCGNANTCACCTTCTTGGGTAGCTANCCTTGATAACTCNCTTATATTTAANGCNGATGCGGCCTGAGCTCTTTCTTGGGGTGTTGGTTCAGTGGCACTGGGAGTTTGCTGGATGAGATGATTCAAAGGGCAANCGAGGATTGCCGATATGGCATANACCTTATTGGCTCTAGCCCATTTNACTTCTCCCTTAAGCCACCTTCGGACGGTATTGCGATTGATACCGACCTGCGCCGCAATGTCTTTTTGCTGAATACCTTTTTCTTGCAGTAAGCGTCTAAGGTTGATTCTATTAATCATTACAGTATTTGATCTAACAGCCAAAAGAAACTCCTCANGTGACATGCATCACTAAGGTAAGACAAGAAAGATTAATTAATATTGCAATCAAATANGNGGCATTNAATTTTGATGATGGGGATGATCATAGTGACNANGNCTTTGTTCANGGTGGTTAAATTGTNAGCAGATGGNTTANNCCTTCGGCTNNNNTATTNGTTNGTTATTCCGTGCTGTTCTCTGGCGGCGGTTCGGGGTTACTTTCNGCCAATGGATCTGNTTCATTTACCGCTTCTGGTGCTGGTNCTTGTCCTGGCTTTGGGAAAGGAGTCCAGGTTATGATNACTTCGACGCCAACCGGTGGTGNGGTATTTAGCTTTATCTTNTTGCGCTCAACNGTAAAATCTGTAGTGGCTTGGTTNTCGATATCGACACTCCATGATCCGTCTTCNGGAAANACAACGTCTCGGACGGTAAAATTTGTATTTGGCTTCAAATAGTAATAACTAATGCTCATGTTTGCTACATCATCTAATGAGCAGTTAAGTAGTAACTGCTGATCTTTGATTTCCTGGGGACAATCATTTCTTAAGTTATCATTAGCATCATATACTGTAATACTGGGAACTGGTTCTGCTAAGGGGGGATGCAGTAAAGGATATATCATATTATACTCGCTCGGTGTTTTATAGGTAATGCCGAGCTCTTGATTGGTGTATAACTCAGTAGAATCAAGCAGATCTAGGGTATAATTAGGTCCAACATCATTCTTTCTTAAATTGGCCTTGATGTCTTTTTTAGTGTTAGTATCAATAACCTTTAGCAGCTTTGCTTCTAGTGGTAAAGTGAGGTCTTCATATATTCTCCTGACTCCTTCGAGAACATCATAGTTAAAAGTAATAGTCGCTCCAGGGGACGGTTTATTATTGAAAGTAACTATTTTGGTAATTTGGTTATAGACAAAGTCTGCAGTTACATTATCGATGTCAGAATTAACTTCTCTGATCGTGACTCCTATATTGCCGGGAATATTGGTCGTCGCTGCCTGATTCGGATCGGCAAGAATGGAAAAGGTATCCAATTGAGTATTATTAGGATCTTCTTCGCCCCATTCGATAAAAATCGTGATTTCACTGGGTGGGGCTTGATCAAAGGTTATTTTTTTATCGGCGTAGTTTAAGGTATACTCATTAGGATTTAAGGCTTCACCATTGGTAAAACTCCCGTTATCGTCGGTGTCGAGATAAACCTCTGACACACTTCCAGGATAAACAGTAGCCGCCAGATCAAATGTAGTATCCAAATCTTGGGCGTTATCTAGATAGTCTACTGTGATTACTGATAGCTCAGGAATTGGGATATTGAAAGTGATGCGGCGGGTGGCTGTGTTAAAGGTGTATTGTGTAATAGCGGTGCCACTATCTTTAAATTTCACCGAGATAATTTTATTAGCATTTGGTGAGGTTATATCAATGAAAAGATCATTTTGAATAGTTGTTTCTTGAGTGCCGGGGGTACCACTATTCTTTTGGGCTAGTGTGGTAATCTTCTCTATCAGTTGGTTTTGAACCTGAATAGTGGTTCTGGCATCGAAAATGGAATCCATGTTCTGTGTTGTATATAAAACCCCATTGATTAGGTCTTGTTTTTCAGTGGTAAGTATTTCTCGTGATGAAAAGAAAGTTTCAGATATCTCAGTTGCTTGGTATCTGGCCTTAGCTTCTGCTGCAGCTGGATCTCTGAGTTTAGATCTTTCAATTTCTTGATCACATGCGATCAAAACAATTAATTGACTGCTAAACAGTAAAGTAGTGATAATTTTAGTTGTTACCTTAATCCCCAAGATGCAACTCCTTGCTTTTAATAGTCCCATAGCTGCATTTGTGTTATCGGTATATTTAATTGTTATGTTTAGATAAAAATATAGCTTTCTGTTATTGTTAACAATAAGCATTTTATCCTATTTATTTCAGTTGGTTGTGCGACCTCTTTCAGGAGGTGGCATTGGGTTAGCGGTGGTATTATTTCATAACACTCCGTCTGACTTAGAAGAATTAGATTGGTATCATTAGTGTTTTTATGTCTGATTTTTCATTTATACCCATTAGTTAAAGTAATCAGTTAGAGGTTCTTTTATCTCTCTTGAAACTTTCATCAACTTATCTTTGCTATAGGGTGCTGCAGGTTTTGCTCCCCAAACGGGAGCCGGCCATGCAATATCATTAGTAAAGCGAGCTATGTGATGGATATGTAGCTGGGGGACCATATTGCCTATGGCTGCAGTATTCAGTTTATCGGGATTAAACACTTTTTGAAGGGTTTGAGCTATTAAATTAGACTCTGTCATCAAGCTCATTTGATCTTCTGGATTCAGTTGAAAGATTTCTCTTACACTGCTGCGCCGAGGTACGAGAATCAGCCAAGGATACTGGCTATCATTCATAAGCAGAAGTTTGCATAGTTTAAGGTCACCTAGAATGATGCAGTCTTTTGCTAGTCGATTATCAAGAGAAAATGCCATGTTTATCTATCCTTTCTAACGGTATCTTATCTGAAGTATGTATTTGATGATTGATAATCATTCCACTGATTGTTTAAGGTGCTCATAATTAGAGAGGCTAATATGAAAAGTATTATTTTAATGAGTTGACGGAAGCAAGAGTTATTTCAATTTTAATAGTTTTGCTATGTGGAAGCTATAGGATATATACTAAGCGATCTTAATGGGAGGTAGTCATTAGATTCGAAAGCGCATTGAAACCGTACCAACCGACATGATCGTTCCTCCCGGAGATCCAAACCAATTGTAGTAGTGTTCATGATTAAAACCAACCGTAAAGTTTTTGCTATAGCTATATAAAATACCTTGATTCAACATAGGGCCAAGCAGGGTGCCGGCAGTTGATGAGACAAAATCATTATTTGTTTGTAAAGTATGATTAAATATTCCGAAGCCCGGAGTTATATGCAAGTCCCATGATCCTCTGCGAAAATGAGGCCTTAGGAAAACACCGAGCTGCATACCCCCAAGAGTGCCTGCGGCATAGGGAAAATGCCGGAAAGATATACCCCAGCCATGTGATTTTTTTGAAAATCTTTCGTATTCGGCTCCGATCACAGCCCCTGCTGCAGTTGTGCCTAAATAACCATATAAAAATTGTGGAGTCTTGCTGCCTCTGCGACGTTGTGAGTAGCCATCGGTACTCCAGCTTACTAATAGTAAAATTATTATAGAGTAACTAAATCGTTTCATGTACTTAATCTCCACACATAGAGAGAGCCCCGTCTTCGGAGGAAACAAAAAATACTTGAGTTATTTTTGTGACCAACTGTAACTTATCAAAAAGTAATGCTCTCCAGTCACTAATGGCCGATGGATAGATGAGGTGAAAGGGAGTTTATATTATGGAATTGGCTCAGCTAAAGGATCAAGCCGAAAAAGGTAATCCGCTAGCGCAAACAGCTATCGCTTTGCTATACGAATTGGGCTTAGAGGTCCCTCAGGATTTGGAACAGGCAGCAAGGTTTATGCGTATGGCAGCGAATCAAGGCCATGGTCCGGCCGCTTTGAATTTGATTGAGAGCCACGAGTTGGGAGTTTATGCGCTGAGCGAGAGTGAGATAAATAATTATAAAGAGGTTTGTGAGAAAGCTGGGTTAGTTAGTCAAAAAGAAATCAAGAAAAAGTTTAAAAAGCAAACTGCACAGACTAGGTCTCATTATATTATGGTTGCCGATGCCTCGTCTGAATCTAGCAGCCTGATTTGTAGTAGTTTGAAAACCGATGGCTATATCACAATAAAAGCTACGGATGGCATTGCGGCTCTTGAACATATAAGAACAAATAATAAAATTGAGATGGTGCTTTTAGACTTGAACTTGCCCCGGCTTAAAGGTTTACAATTACTGGAATTGATCAGGCAAGATGTTGGCTTATTTAATATACCGGTTATTTTATTTTCTGAATCCAAGTCTTCGAGAGAGATTAAGAAGGCTAAAACATTAGGTATATACGCATGCTTATCGAAGCCCTTGAACGCTCTTGAAGTCCGAGCACATGTAGGTCGATATTTTGATCAACTAGATCAAGTGAAGTAATCAATGGGAAAGGTGCTTTATCTAGGGTTATTGTCTATTTTGAACTAGGGTTCTCCTGGGTGTAACTATCTAAAAAATTTATTTTTTTAAGTTTTCCGTATCATTGCTTTTCGGTTCTATTTTTGCCCCAATCAACGAATTGTTCTATTTTGTTGCCTTGAAATCTTACGTCAGGTAGGGTCAGAATAACGATGAAGGAGGCTGGGGTGAAATCAATCATTATGCTATATAATTTCAATTGGTTAGGTTTTAGTCTGGCTATAGCAATGACGATGGTGTCCTGCGGAAAAAAAAATGGCTTACAAACTGATATTGAGAAACCCAATATAAATAAAGAGATAGAACCTGATCAGACCGGATCAGGGACACCTATTAGCAAAAATCCTGATCAGAAACGCACACCAGCTAAAGAGGTTAA
>PBRN01000138.1 GCA_002725955.1 Pseudobdellovibrionaceae bacterium | reverse complement strand
CAGGCCTTGGTATGACGAGTGTCAGGTTGGCGCTACCCTTGCTCATATTCTTATTATTAAACCCAGTATTTTTGTGCGATTCATCGTCTAAGATTTGATGCAATTTTGCTAGTTCGTCTGCAGACAAATCTTCTTTAAGGTCAGTGAAATACACAAAGGTTGCTGAGATATCTGTGATAGGTAGTTTCAGCTTATTCCATTGATGTTGAAGTTTATTAATAAATGAAGAAGAAGCTGCAGGATTTCCCCAGATGACGAGCATTTTAATCTCCCTGGAACTATAGTAATGAGTAGGGCGAACTATAGACAAATTTGGCTTCATTTACTACGGTAAACCCAACTTGGATCTTCAGTGTTCAATTATAAGTGACTCATATAAATTCATTCAAATAAGGTAGGCAGGTAGCATCAAAAAGTCGCAGTTTATTCCAAGTGACTTGGTGGTTGCTTCATTGGGAGCTGAGTTTGCGCTGATGATAGCTACATTATTTAATTTAGGATTATGACCAGAGTTGCTGTGACGCTAAGGAATGATTATGCTTGCATAGGGTTTAGGCTATCTTGAGGTTTCAACCAAGTCAAAATGGATAAGAGCGAGCATTAAGAAAGGTGAAATTTGGATACATTTTTAAATGAGCTTGGGTTTCCGGGCCTATTGATACTCTTATGTGGTTCTCTTTGGCTGTTGATGAAAGGGGCAGATTGGTTAATTGATGGCTCTACTAATTTAGCACGCCGAATAGGCGTCTCGGAACTGGTTATTGGTTTGACTGTAGTCGCATTTGGTACTTCTCTTCCTGAGCTCGTAGTTTCTGTCCAGGCAGCTTTAATTGGTAAGGGCAGTCTATCGTTTGCCAATGTTATTGGGTCCAACATTGCTAATATAGGTTTAGTCTTGGGTTTCACTGCGATCATCCACCCTTTAACAGCTTCGGCGCCTGTAAGACAAAAAGATACACCTTTTGCCGTACTCATAGTATTTGCTTTTTTAGCTACTTTACTGAGTCAGCAGACTAGTGCTGGTGATGAATGGATCTTTCCTCGATGGGGCGGGGGCCTTCTATTATTTCTGTTTGGTATTTTTATTTTGCGGTTGATCTTCTTTGGTAAGGAGGAGGATCAAGACGATGAGCCTCATGATCTGACTATGACTGTTGCTGCATTGTTGATCATCGGTGGAAGTGCTCTGTTAGGCTTGGGTGGTTTCTATACGGTTGAAGCTGCCTCTAGGATTGCTATGAATCTGGGTATCAGTGAACATGTGGTAGGTTTGACAGTGGTGGCCTTTGGAACTTCATTGCCAGAACTTGTTGCTTGCATTGTAGGTGCCCGCAAGAAAATGGTGAAACTCGTTTTAGGTAATATCCTTGGCTCTAACCTAATGAATCTCACTTTGGTGCTGGGTTCAGCCTCGGCAATTAGAGAAATTTCGATAGATAAATTTGGGGTGATTGACAGCATTGCGATGGTCGCAATTACTTGCAGTATGGCCTTTTTCTTGATGAGAAAAAAGGTGCCTCATTTATCTAGGACAGTAGGCTTTGGCTGGATGGGCTTTTGGATCATGTATATGGCTTACACCGGGGTGCGTTCTCTTGGATGATAGGCTCAATTTTCATTTGAATATTGTTAATGACCTGAAGCTTGCAGGTGGTTCGTCTTGGTTAATTGGTGGCAGTGTAAGGGATGAATTGCTAGGCCTATCTAGTAAAGATCTTGATACGGAAATTTATGGTCTCACTCAGGATAAAATATTGTCAGTGTTGGAAAAGTATGGGGATGTTCAGTGCGAAGGGGAAGATTTTGGAGTGTATATATTAACGACCCCAGCGGGGAGCTTTGATTTTAGTCTGCCAAGAACAGAAGTGAAAAAAGGCCCGGGCCATCAAGGTTTCTCTGTAAAATTGAATCCATTACTTTCACATGAGCAAGCATGCATGCGCCGTGACTTTACTATAAATGCTATATTTAAAGACCCTATATCTGGAGAATTTAAAGATCCATTAAATGGTCGTAACGATTTAGATAACAAAATTTTACGTGCAGCTGGCCCAGGGTTCAATGAAGATCCCTTGAGAGTTTTACGGGGGTTTCAGTTTGCTGGTCGGTTCGGACTTACGGCTGATGAAGGTACTTTGAAGCAATGTCGATTGATGTATGCTGAGTCGCAGACATTGTCTACGGAGCGCTGTTGGTTAGAATGGAAGAAGTGGGGAGAAAGATCACAAAAGCCTTCAGCTGGTTTGTTATTTTTAAAACAGGCAGGTTGGTTGGAGTGTTGGCCCGCTCTAGCTGATTTAGTTGGTGTACCTCAAGATGAAAATTGGCACCCTGAAGGAGATGTTTGGGTTCATACGCTTCATGTTACCGATGAAGTAGCTAAAATTGCTAATAGAGAGGGTCTTGAGTCAGAGGAACGATTGATTCTCGTGTTGGCTGGAATATGTCATGATTTGGGTAAGCCTGTGACTACGCAGATGCATGAAGGTCGATGGCGATCTAGGGGGCATGATCGAGAGGGGGTGGTTATTGCTCAGGAATGGCTGACGCAGATTGGTTGCCCTGTTAAATATCAAGAACGGATTGTCCCGTTAGTCAAGGAGCATCTGTTCTATGGTAATAGTAATCCATCTGAGGCTGCAGTTCGGAGATTAGCTAGAAGGTTGGCGCCAGCTTCAGTGCGTATGCTGTGTTACCTTATGGAAGCTGATGTTTTGGGGCGGCCCCCTCGTCAGCGGGTTTTGCCTGCTTCTATTGGGCAGGTAAAGGCGCTAGGTGAGCAACTTGAGGTGATAAATGAGGCTCCATTTCCTATCTTGAAGGGTAGGCATTTAATTGAGAAGGGGTGGAAGCCGGGACCTGATTTTAAGCGCATTTTGGATTTGGCATTTGAAGCTCAGTTGGATGGTGCCTTTGATTCTGAAACAGCCGCTGTACAATGGCTAAACACGGTAGATATAGGTCTGCCTGAAGATGGAAAGAAACCACGAAGTGGTAAAAAGGAGAATAAATGAGGAACAACTTGCTGCCATTATATCTTTTGTTGGGCTGCATTCCTTTAGCTGTGGCCGGACAGAATATGTTTACATTTATTGCTACAATTATTTTAGTTGTCCGCTGGCGTAAAAACCGAGAAAGATCATTAAGCGAGCTTTGGTCAAAGTTTAAAGTGCCTCTGTCATTAAGTATTTGTTTTCCTATATGGATCGAACTAGTGACACTATTAAATCAATCTAATCCAGCACCTTTTCTCCGGTTTTCTCCGGGATACTTTGCGTGGATCTTGATACCTCCCCTATGTTGGCTGAACTATGGTGCTCTTACCCAAGAGGACTGGAAAAAGCTCGCCCGGGTTGCCGTCGGTGTGGTTACAGTTTCGGGGCTTATGGCATTGAGTCAAAATATCTTTGGCTGGCAATTATTAGATCTGAAATTTGTGCATGATTTGCCCAGAGCGCGTGGGCTATATTCTCATCCATTGACATTTGCATATGTGGGTAGTTTTTTCTGGCCACTAGGCTGCTTTTGGGTCCTTAGAAATCCGAAACACTGGAGCGGCTGGGCTCTTCTTATTGGAGTCACTGCGTGGATTATTTTCTCTCAATCGCGTGCGATTCAGCTGGTCTCATTGATGGTTGCTATTTTTTCAATTATTTACATTACCAAAGGCTCGGTTAGGAAATTAGCGTTGGTGTGTCTGGTTATTGGCTCGATTGGGATCCTGACTTTACCTAATCCCGTTAGTAAAAGATTAAATCAGACATTTAATGGTGAGATGCCACGCAACTCTGAAAAGTATATCGATGATCGTTTTGCTTTTTGGGATGTCCATTGGCTCATGATTAAGGAGCGACCTTTATTGGGTCATGGGGCTAAGCTCGATAAGCCGTATCGATTACCATACTATGAAAAAATGGATTTAGCAGCCTTTCCTAAAAAATATGAAGCTCATAACTTATGGATTCAGATTACCTCTAACGGTGGACTGATTGGGCTTTTTCTGTTTGGCAGCTGGTGGTTATGGTATTTGATTCAAGTGGTTCGGATTAATGGCAGTCAGCATAGGTTTGCCAAAGGCCTAATGCTATCGACATGGATGGCTTTTGCTATGGGCGGTATTTTACAAAATTCGTTTCAAGACTCAGAGGTCAGAATGACTCTGACCCTTGTTTGTGCGGCTATGATGATGTCTGGACTATGCGGGTTTAATGGACTTCAACATAAGCGCTAGGAACAAAAAGTGAATTCATCACTAGAAATCGACGAATAAGAATCACACACTTCCGTTTTTTCTGCAGCACTCATTGGGGAGGCTGCATTCCGTGCGGTAATCTGAGCCTGAAGGCTGGTACTTAGGCCTTTGGTAAGTTGCCCTTTCATACCACCTGCATTAGTGCTGGCATCGTTGGCGCCACCTAACTTTGCTTTTTGTGCATTTATGTCTGCCATTGAATCCGTGATTGATTTAGTTAATGAAGGCGGGATGCCAGGGATAGAGCTGAATCCTCTGGTAGCGGCCTCCATATCGTTGAATAAGGCGGTAAGCATGGAGTTTTTGGTGGCAGTTGCTTCTGTCGGTAAAATCACATCTACTGCTGTTGAAAGCTCTTTCATGCCATTAATATAGTCGGCTATCCCGGTGACATTGGCAAGCGCATCTGACCGCCGAACAAGGTTGGTTCCTTCTCCTGACGGATTATAAAGAACGACTTTATTGAATACTATGGCTTCTGTCAGGTGGGCTAATGACCACAGATAGTGTGATTTCGCCTTTAAAAACTTTGTTCCTTCTATTGGTTCACAGACATCTACTGTATGACGTGGATCTTCGACTCCTGTTTCCAAAACTTTTACAATTTCATCGACAAAAGGGCAGATGGCTTTAACAGCTAGTGCCGCATGATAAACGGATTTGGCCGCTGATAGTCTTGCTTCCGGTGCCGTTTTTGGCAAGAGCACCGGGTAGTCGACAAACGGTCCTGTTGTAGGAGCGCCTTTTACCGTATCGGCGCCTACGGTGACTTCGTTGTTTGGTAGGGTTATGGCTTCATAATCAGCCTCTGTGAGCCCAATCAAGGAGGCCATGCCATCTAGACCAGTGTTGTCGGCTAAGGTCAGAGAGCTCCCTGATGAAGCATTCTTGGCCATAGCAAAAGTATCAAGGCCGGCTAGTGAGAGATGAATATATCCTAAAACAACAGCGACCTTTTCGCTCGTCGGATCATAGTCTTTTGCCTGGTCGGCTAACGTCAATGCATCTTGATATTTACCTTTATCATAAAGGTGCTCAGCTTCTGATATGAGCAGGTCTGCTCCTTGCTTTTGATCGTGGATTGAGATGTATCTGAATAAATTAGTTTCAGAAGAACAGCTGGCGATGAAGCTTAATAATACAAAGCTAATAATTTGGTAATGCATTTGACCTCCTTGCGATTTCATACCGATTATATCACAGGAGGTCTGAGTTATATTGACTTGACCATACCGACTTAATATTTCTCCATATAAATATCTGTTTCCGCAACATTAGCTGTTTCTAAGATTGCAACCACTGCTTCTAGCATAGGTTTAGGTCCGCAGAGATAGTATTCACAATTTTCGATGATGGCTGTTGTAAGAAAGTCAGTGACCATACCCTTCTTTACATATTCATTGTTGTCAGTAGTTTCAGCACAGAAGGTAAAACTAAAGCGATCATGTGCTGATGACAGGCTCTTGAAGTCGTTAGCATATGGTATATGGTTGCCACTGCGACAGCCATAGATCAAGTGCACGGCCTGATTACTTTGGGATTTCTGTAGTTCTCTCTGAACCATGGCCCGGATGGGGGCGATGCCAGAACCACCTGCAATAAAAATCTTAGGTTTTGTAGACTCTTGTAGTTCGAAGTTCCCTTGAGCCGGTGCCACAGGCAGTGTATCGCCTGGTTGGAGATGGTCATAGATTTTACCAGAACGAGATTCTGGGGAGGTATGGATACAGAAGTCTATTTCACCTGAATGATCAATATCAGAAGCGATCGAGTAATAGGCTTTGAATGTGCCTTCTGAATCTTTGAGATTAAATATCGTATATTGGCCCGGTTTATGTTGCCACCCTACTGGAGTTTTTAACCTAAGGAAACGGTAACCATCCGGCTTATTTTCCAGGTTGATAACAGTGCAATCATGCCAAGTTTTATCTGTGTTCATCTAAATCATCCTTTTCAAACCGATATATGTTCGTCAGCTAGTCCTATCACCTTTGTGCCACAAAAGAAACGGAAGGTCTCTTTTGTGCCTTCTTCTCCCATGCCTGACCACCCCCATGCTGATCTTGGCGCATCGGGGTGCAGACTAGTCATACTAACACCATTAATTTTGACGCTTCCTGTTGACAGTTTTCGCGAGAATTGGCGACCGAAGTTTATATTTGCGGTGTAAACATAGGCTGCTAGTCCATAGGGAGTGGCTGAGGCTAATTGCCACGCTTCATCTTCATTTGAGAAAGAATGAATGGTAGCTACTGGTCCAAATATCTCTTCCAAACTATCTTCTGATTCGGCGTTATCGATGAGGCATGGAGCCATGAAGCTGCCTTCGTTAGGAATAATCGATGGCTGGATTAAGGTGCCCCCCTTTTCCACAAGTTTATCGATGCTGCTTTGTAGCTGTGCTCGATGATGCTTATGGATCATTGGTCCCATTTGAGATGCAGGATCGAGTGCATCGCCAATATTCAGTCCAGCTAGAATGGATTCAACTTTTTCCAGCACTGAATGCTTAATATCCTGATGAATGATAAGCCTTCCGAGCGCTCTACACCATTGTCCATTAAGTCCAGTAAGCGCCTGAACAATACCTTCGGCCGCTTTTTCAGGGTTAGCATCAGAGAATACTATCATTGGATTATTGCCGCCTAACTCCAATTGAGCAGGTTTAAATTGTTCACTACATGCATTGCCTATGGCCCGTCCCCCTTCTACTCCTCCAGTAAAAGATACCGCTTTAATCCTCGGGTCTTTAACTAGTTTAGCTCCTTGTTTTGGTCCACCTAGAATCAACTGAAAAGCCCCTTGAGGCAAGTTAGAGGTCGAGATGGTTTCAGCAAGAATCATAGCTGAGAATGGAGTCCATTCTGAAGGCTTAAAGATTACAGGGCAGCCAGCTGCTATAGCCAGAGCTATTTTATGAGCTCCAATAGGTGCCGGTGCATTCCATGGCCCGAGGCAGGCAACAGGTCCCCANGGTGCTCGATGTACTTCAACCGGACCATATTGTCCATTGAGTTCTGTTGTCGTTTTATGTCTTCGAGCTTCATCAGCTGCNGTNATAAATATTTTGCCTGTGAGCAGNCTTAAAAGGCGGCTTGTTTCNATTGTAATCCCAGTCGAGCGAGATTCAATCANCGCTAGCTCTTCTGTTCTCTCCAGTAGNGAATGACCGATTTTTTCCAAAATTGGCGCCCGTTCAATAGCTGGTATCGATTGCCAAGCATGATCATTCCAAAGATCGGAAGCATTTTGAATCGCTGCTTCTATATGGGTGTCTGACGAGTANGCTAGATGNCCTATTTTCTCGCCAGTTGAAGGATTANTCAGAANGGTCTCTTCAAACTGCGGTGTTAGTTTGGTNCCCCCAGCATACGTAAATTGNTGGGGCATTGGGCTGTCTATCATNATAGGTTCTCCTGATTCCAGGTTTGTTTAANCTGGTATTGCTTAGTACTAATTCTTGACACCAAAAAGGCTTTGTTCCATTGATGACGTAATCATCTTCGCAGCTTCAAGTCGTCCTCTTTCTGGTGGGAAAGCCTGAACTAAGCCCATNGATAGATCCCTTAGAGCACGGGCATTGGTNCCATTATTATCTGTNCCTCCGGTNCCTCCNGATTTCAGGGCATAACTAGCAACNGCAAATGCTGCTTCTGATACGACNCCTTTGCATAGACGCCATTGCTGAATGACTTTATTTTTAGCTAGAATAGGAGGTTCACTGGTTTCTAATTCNAGTTGCCTTCTTAGCCACATAGTTGCGGTTTCTAATTCTTGGGTCATCTTCCCGATAATTTCCTGTTGCATTGGNGCTTCTGCTAGGGGTCTTCCAGTATCAGCAAATGTTCTNGTCATGAGTCGATCNAGAGTTGATTGGTAGACTTCATGTGCGGCTCCCAGATAACAAGCAGTGCCTGCTAACTGATTACCGACAAAGCTACCCCGNCTTACCGACATCATTTTGGTGAATGCTCCATTAACTGTAAGAGCCTCATCTTCTGGTACAAATACTTTGTCCATAATTAATCCATGGGTNGCAGTGCCGCGCATACCAATTGCATTCCATTTTGTACGCTCTNTAATACCATTTGCATCGGGATCCACGAAAAAAGTAGCGAGCCCTTCAGCNTCATTCGAACCTTTCATCTTAGCCGTNACAAGGTACCGATCGGCAATTCCAGTAGAGCAGCCGAAGCTTTTGACACCNGTCAGTAAGTANCCACCATCAACTGGTTCTGCTTCNGTATCGATGGTTACGGCACTATTTTGGCTTTTCGATGATTCACTGGCAAAATTGCCAAACCATAATCCTTCATGNCCCATTCGGCCTAAAACCTTCTCAGCAAAGTCTCTTACCTTAGATTCTTCTTTGTCATTAAATAAGCCTTGTTTAATAGCTTTTAATGCCAGATCTCCACGAGAAGAGGTAGAACAGTGAAAAAAGAAGCATAANGCTGTTGAAGGACAGGCTGTTCCCAAAGCAAAGGTCGTAGCCGTAAGATCNCGCAAAGACCCTTCTANGCCACCATATTCTTGTGGTACCATCAAACCTGTTAGTCCTGTCTGTTGGAATAAATTAAGGTGACTTTTAGGGAANGCCCCCTGCTCATCTGTTTGAGCNGCATGCTTCCGAATCTCCGGTAGAATTGATTCAACTTTTTCGGCGATGGCTTCTTCTTTTGGGGACATATTCTCTAAAAATANNTTGCCTGTAAGCTTTCTCATTTTATTCCTCATCATGATTTACTGGTTATGAACAATNTTCATTGCTGATTGGTTCGGGAGCACCAAANGGATTATGCATNTGNCGTCCCCGGCTACTCCACCAATCTTTAGTCTGNCCTCCGATGGGTCTTTCTAGGGTCTGTGACATATTGNCNATGACATNCCAAAGTTTTGTTAGATTAACTCCAGTTGAAAACCCTGACTTTTCTGCCAATAACACCAGATCTTCGGTNGCAAGATTTCCCCTTGCTCCAGGAGCAAAAGGACATCCACCTANGCCGCCGGCACTGCTGTCGAAGAGTCTCACCCCAACCTCTAGGGCTGCACTGCAGTTTGCTAGAGCCATGGCTTGCGTATCGTGAAAATGAGCCCCAATNCGCTTAATATCATAACGGTCNGCTATTTGTTCAAATAGACTTCTTACTTGNCTAGGTTGAGCGTAGCCAACGGTATCGCATAGNGTNAGTTCATCGACACCNTATTCCCATATCTGGTCGGTGACTCGAAATACCTGTTCAGGNTTGGTCTGGCCTTCCATNGGACANACCCATGCAGGAGCAACGTCGACCCGAATAAAAAGGTTATTTTCTTTTGCTAGCTTTATGAGGTTTATAGCTGTTTCNAGAGCTTCCTGTGTTGAACGTCGATTATTCTTTTGACAAAGNGTNTCNCTGACAACGGTAACAATNCAGACACCATCNACGCCAGCCTGNAGAGCGCGATCAAAACCNCGCTCATTCATGATCAGGCCTGTGGTTAAATATTCTTNGTCCGTCTTCACTTGCTGAAGCAATAAATCNGTATCCGCCATGGTCGGTACAGCCTTGGGGTGGACNAAGCTGCCTGCTTCTAGATAGTTCAGTCCGGCCTCTCTTAAGCCNTTTAGAAATAAAGCTTTTTGTTCAGTNGTAAGGGGGTGGCGCTCATTCTGTAAACCATCCCTCGGACCAACCTCGCAAATACGGATTGATTCTGTCATTGCACCGCTCCCTCGGCTCTTAGCTGAGCTAATTCATCTTCTGTNATGCCGATCAGACTTTTTAGTATTTCTTCGGTGTCACGNCCAAGGGTTGGCGGTGCGGTATAACTATCTTCATAGGTTTCTGACATTTTAATGGGGTTACCTACTTGTTTAATGGTTTCGCCATTAGGGAGAGGTACATCTACGACCATGTTNCGGGCCTGAATATGTTCATCNTTGAATGTATCCTCGAAATTATTAACCGGAGCACANGGGACTCCTTTGCCTTGCAGCTGTTCGAGCCANTGNTCCCTNGATTTAGTTTTTAGNTTCTTNCTTACTTCTGCATTAATATGATCCCTATTTTTCCATCTTCCNGGTTGACCTTCATTTTCTTNAGTATTCAANTCAGGAAGGTCNATAAGNTCCATCAGTCGNGCCCACAAAGCATCGGTAATNATAGCCAAGATAATGTGCCCATTTTNCGTGGCAAAGGTGTCATAAGGAACATGCACAAAGTGAGAATTGCCAATAGCTGGGGGCTGTTCTCCAGACAGNAAGTACATCGTTGCCATGTAGTTCAGCATGCTAACTTGAGCNTCTTGCATTGAGATATCTACGTGCTGACCNTGGCCTAGTTTTGGAATGGCCTGCAATGCTCCCAAGATACCGATAGTCCCCATCAGGCCACCACCAAGATCTCCTGTTGGNATACCAGAACGCANTGGTTTGGTTCCATCACCTGTGATACTCATNCCACCACCAGCAGCCTGAGCGACTAGGTCAAAACTAACNGCNTGGGCATTGGGGCCNGTTTCACCAAAACCAGTAATGCTGCAGGTAACGATCTTGGGATTAATTTCCATTAGCTTGGAGTAATCAATTCCCAGCTTACTGGCTACCCCAGCGCGGAAGTTAAAGACGACCACGTCAGATACTTTCACCAGTTCANGNAATACTTTGAGGCCAGCTGGACTTTTGAGGTCTATGGCAACACTTTTTTTATTCCGGCCGAGAGTCATAAAGTAGGCNCCCATACCTTCNCGACTATGCTTAGGATCTTTCTCTAGTAAACGTCGGGTTCCTTCNCCTTTATGAGGTGGTTCGATTTTTATGGTTTCAGCGCCCATATCTGCAAGTAATTGAGTGCAGTAGGGACCACTGAGCATATGAGTCAGATCGAGTATTCTGATACCTTCGAGTGCTTTCATGGTAAATTCTCCATTTGGTTAAAAACTTCAGCTCTGCTTAAGACATCTCCATATTTACTATCAATATCAAATAAATTAGCTTCATGGGGTTCGATTGCACGATCACCAACACATTCCTTAGGAACGATGACTCTGAGGCCATGCTGCATTCCGTCAACGGCTGTAGCCCTAATGCAACCGCTAGTTGAACAACCCGTTAGGATGATAGAGTCAACTCCGAGTGCATTGAGCGTCGATGCCAAATTAGTGCCAAAAAAGGCTGATGCATATTGTTTTCTAATGAGAATGTCGCCAGCTCCCATGGGCAGCTCTGCTACGATTTGGCCATCANCTGCTGTTTCGGTCATTTCCCTCAGCACNGGGATTTTTTTNACGAATAATCCACCATCAAGTCCATTNGGTTCATAGACTACCCTGGTAAAAANAACCGGTAACTTACGCATATGAAATTGATGTAGTAAATCTTTGGTNGCCTCAACNGCNTCGACTACCTGTGGTGCATACAGAGGTTTNCCNGGNGTAGTGTAAGCATTTACAAAGTCGACGATAATGAGTGCNGGNTTTTGNCCNAGACCCAATTGATGGTCGAANACTCCTTTGTAATTATCACGTAGGTTTTCCATNTGATCCATATTGGATTCNTTATTCATATGTGCTCTCCTGTCGGCGGTTCTTTTCATATTNNNTGATATCNTNTTTGTGTTTTAGTANGTAATCNAAAGCATCTTCNCCTGCGACTAAGCATTTCTTNGCAAATGGATCTATTTCAAATTCTATTNTTTTATCGTTAAAATTGATGGTCTGATTTTCNAAATCAATTGTAATCAATTCATTCTCAGCTTTAGAAATTAATTGATGCTCTTCGGGAGNAATTTTTATGATAAGTAATCCATTTTTTAAAGCATTNGTNGCNAAAATATCTCCAAATGAAGTTCCGATNATNGCCTCAATACCAAAATCCANTAAAGCCCANGGAGCATGTTCTCTTGACGAACCACAACCAAAGTTAGGTCCAGTGATCATAATTNTTTTTTCATGNGCNTCAGNTTGGTTCAANGGAAANTCGGAAACAGGNTTACCTTTATTATCGAACCGAANATCAGAGAANAAAATTTTGCCGAGNCCNTTTTTAGTCGTCGTTTTTAAAAANCGTGCAGGCACGAGTTGATCTGTATCGACACTGGCATAGGGCATCATGATTGCTTTTGATTTGACTATTCTGATCGGTTTAATCAATTCAATTCCCCTTGTTGCATTTCGTGATTTACTTGAACCGAACCATGCAGAGCAATATGAGCAGCAGTAGCTGGACTGGCCAGCAAGGTTTTGCTATTGGGTCCCTGTCTGCCCGCAAAATTGCGGTTACTTGTGCTTACACTAATTTTACCTGGCGACANTATATCTCCATTCATACCATTACACATAGAGCATCCTGACTCTCGCCANTCAGCGCCAGCTTCAAGAAANATAGATGATAAACCTTCTTGTTCGGCCTGGCGTTTGACTTCTTTTGAGCCAGGCACGATAATCATTTGAATTTCTTTCGNAACCTTATGCCCTTTCAATATTTCCGCCACTTGTCTCAGATCACTGATCCNGCCATTAGTGCAGCTACCAATAAAAACTAAATCTACGGGCGTGCCGATCAGATTTTTNCGATCATTAAAGCCCATATATTGCATAGCTTTCACTTCGTCTTGGTTTAGCTTATCNGGCAAAGGCATGCCTAAGGGTAAGCCCATCGCTGGACTTGTTCCCCATGTTATCATGGGGCGAATTGCTTCGGCATTAATAGAGAATGTTTGATGGTAGGTGGCATCATCGTCGCTTATCAATTCAGCNCAGTGTTCTTTAAGCCTAGCCATTTCATCTGGATTTGGTCCCTCNGNNCATTTTGCCANCCATGCCCANGTAGTTTCGTCAGGTGCGATGATTCCTGCTCGNGCCCCGGCTTCGATNGACATATTGCATACGGTCATGCGTTCTTCCATNGATAGNGCTTNAATNGCATCGCCTCGGTATTCGATTACATGCCCAGTGGCNCCATTAGCTTTGATNAGCTGTATCAGATATAATACTAGATCTTTGGCTGATACTGTCGGCTTGAGTTTACCTTTGATTTCAACGGCCATCTGCTTTGATGGGTGTTGAAGNAGGCATTGAGTGGCAAGAACATGTGAAACTTCAGTGGTNCCGATGCCGAAGGCTAATGCTCCAAAAGCGCCATG
Source organism: Pseudobdellovibrionaceae bacterium (assembly GCA_002725955.1). Lineage (GTDB taxonomy): Bacteria > Bdellovibrionota_B > Oligoflexia > Oligoflexales > Oligoflexaceae. The sequence continues at coordinate 35,093 of PBRN01000138.1, read as the reverse complement.
AGTGCTGGTATGACTATCCCCGCAGACTATGGTCATGCCNGGGCGAGAAACACCTAACTCGGGAGCCACCACATGTACAATACCTTGATTATCACTTTCCAGAGATAGACAGCGNATTTGACTTTTTTCGCAGTTGGCCTCCAGCTCTACTACTTGTTTATGTGCAGCTTCATCNGACCATTGCCACTTATTTTGANTGTCTTTGATCGTTGGGGTGCAATGGTCAGCTACCGCTAGGGTTTGATTTGGTCGAGCTACCTNTAGGTTGCGCTCTTTGAGGATGCTAAATGCTTGCGGAGAAGTGACTTCGTGAATNAGGTGCAAATCAATNTAGAGTANGTCGGGGCTGCCGNCATAACCTTTTTTAACAATATGACTTTCATATATNTTTTCTGCTATNGTCATTGGTCGGCTNAACATGATAGCTCCTGNTTAAAAAGGTAATGGATTTTCTGTTANCTCCATACTGATCCACTTTTGTTCAGTAAATGCTTCGGTACTATATTTACCGCCCGATTTTCCTAANCCAGACATTTTATAACCACCAATGGGNGCCATGGCATCGCTTTGAAAAGAATGTGTACCTAGATGNACTGANCCACACTTTAGTTTTTGTGCGATATTCATACCTTCNTTNATCTGATTGGTTATAATCCCGCTACTGAGTCCATAAATATTGTNATTTGCNAGTTCAATAGCCTCTGCTGTAGTCTTAAAANCTTTGACGGCTGCAACCGGTCCGAAAGTTTCTTCTTGCCAGAGATCGCTCTCAAGNGGNGGGTCNAGTATGATCGTAGGNTTAAGGCGTAAATGGTCTAGGGTNGCTCCTCCNGTGATAAGNTGAGCGCCGGATGTNATTGCNGTGTCAATCTGNNTTTGNACTCTNTCTAAGCCTTTTTTATTAATTAANGGTCCATAAGCTGTTTTTGAGTCCCTGAGGTCTCCCAGNTGAAGTGACTCTGCTTTGNTTTTNAANGCNTCGANGAATGGTTCCTTAATAGAGNTGTCGACTAAAATCCTGCTGCTGGCCATACATATTTGACCGCTGTGAAAAAAGGCTCCAACTGCAGCCTGCTGGGCTGCTTTTTCAATGTCAGCATCTTTAAGAATGATCAGCGAGTTGTTTCCCCCTAGTTCTAGGTGGACATGCTTCATATCATTGATGGCGGCATGGCCGATAAGTTTACCTGTATGAGTTGAGCCAGTGAATGTAATCCCCTGGATATCAGGATGGTTTGCCAATGCTGATCCTGCTGATTCACCATTACCATTGATAATATTTAATAATCCAGGAGGAAGGCCGGCATCTAGAAATAGTTGAGCTGCTCTAGTGGCCGTCATTGGGGTTTCTTCAGATGGTTTAGCAATGACTCCATTGCCGGCTGCCAGAGGAAAAGCGATCATTTTAATAAACAGTGCTAGTGGAGCGTTAAATGGTGAAATGACAGCGACCAGTCCTAACGGTTCACGAAAGACCATAGAAACCTTATTAATCTTATCGTTAGGGAATGTTTCGCCATAGAGACGACGGGTTTCACCTGCGGCAGTTCTTAATAAAGAGGCACTATAATGAACTTCGTGAAAACTTTTTGTTAGGGTTGACCCGCTTTCTTGCAGGACTAGGTCTGCTAACTCTTGGGCGTGTGCTTCTAAAATATCGGCGCACTTTAATAACGCTTGTTCTCTCTCTGCAGGCACTGTTTGCCACCATAGCTGCTGAGCATGGGTACATGCACCAATAGCCATATCCACATCATCTTTGCTTGAAAAAGGCACATGACCAATCGTTTCGCCGGTGGTTGGGTCCGAAACTTTCATTGTCTCTTGCGATATAGCTGCAATAGACTCAGCACCGATTATGTTTTGGAATACCTTCACTGTACCTCCATATCCAGCATAGATGCTCGCATAAGATATTGTTTTGCTAGTTGCGGATTTTGTGCTGTGTTTGAAAGTTCAGAGTTACGTTTTTTCTGAGCTTCAGGATCTTTGGCTCCCAAATCGGCGAAGCGTTTTGCTGTATATGTCTTTATGGACTCTAGAGCATAACTTCTTCTTCTTTCAGAATATTGATTAAGAACTTCATCACCTTTACCTGTAAGTACCTGTTCTATAGATGTCGCCAGATCCCATGCGTCATGGATACCGCTATTCATACCCATGCCAGAAGCTGGATTGTTGATATGGGCTGCATCGCCCAATAATAAGGCTCGACCAACCCGAAAGGTTTCAGCAACCCTTTGGTGTACTCTATAGATAGAACGAGAAAGGGGTTCCCATGGAACTCTACCTTCGAGAAATCGATCCATACGTCTGCTTATTGAACTATCGCTCAGAGCTGTTTCGTTAGACTCTCCTTGTGGCACCTGAAAAACAATGCGAGTCAGGTTGATTAGGTTCAATATAATAACCCATTCTTCGGGATCAAAAATATAGTTGACGGGACCCATACCCGGATAAATTTTATTCATATCGACTTGGGTGCCTATGAGGAGAAAGCGATCTTCATAGGTCATTCCTGAAAAATCCAGATTAAGAAACTTTCTTACCGTGCTGTCGGCGCCATCTGCAGCGCATAAGTAAATTCCTTCTTTCTTAACCAGCCCCTTTTCGGTTTGAAACCAAGCATGGATCCCATGGTTTGCTTCTTCGAAGCGAACAAGTTTATGGCCATAGTGGATTGTGCTTAAAGGTGAATCTTCGACTCTAGGAGCAATGGTTCTAGTGTAAATATGTTGCGGGCATTGCAACCTAAATGGAAACTTAGTGGTATCTTTGAGAATACTATAATCAAAATTGGCTACTAATTTTTTTTGTTGCCGATCCCAATACTGGAGTTTCTCTACGCGATTACCATTGGCTAATACATCGTCGATAACACCCCATTGGTCCATCATTTCAAGAGTTTTGGCATGAAAGGTACTAGCTCTGATCTCGTTGTTTAATGTAGCTCCTTCTTCATAAACTTCAACTTTAATACCTTTATTTATGAGAGCCACAGCTAGAGAAAGTCCGACGGGTCCTGCGCCAATAATTAAAACCGACTTTTCATTCATGATTTAATAACTCCAGAAAAAATAGCGTTGGCCACACCGATGGTAACCAACGCCAAAATACTTATAACTTTGCTGTTGTTACCTTCTTTACTGGTGTTTTAGGTGGAATACGCTCCACGAAAAATTACCAGGATAGAAGATAGATACCATCAGGCATTTTGGTGAAGGTAACTCCTGTAGGCTCGTTCCGCCTGCTTTACCGTTATATGCAACGGTAGTATCGAAAGAGTCAGCTGGAACTGTGCCATAGGTGATGGGCATCCCTAGTCCCTTTTTGCCAAACTGTTCTGCTTCGATCGACCAGTAGTTAGTGCCAGCTAAATCGGCTGCAGGATTTTGAGGCACAATCGTATCGGTTGTGGTGACGAATAGGGAGTGAATATCTTTTGCTCTGGAGTCGTCGGAAGTAATGATGTAGTTGCCACTTGTATCCTTGTTAACACTAAATGAGATGGTGTTTAGTGTGGCGTCCATTCCTGTTTGTTCACAATTGAGTGTATCCGTTTCGTTATCTACTGGTTCTTTAGGGTCAGGTTTTTCAGGTGTTTCTTTAGAACTATCATCAATATTTGGAGTGTCTGGTTGGTTAATGGTATCGCCATCTTGAATACTTGGAACTGGCTTTTGCTTGGAGTCGCTGTCTGTTCCGCAGCTAGTTAGGCCAAAGGCTAATAATGATACCGAGATCCAATTTGTAATTTTCATACAATTCTCCTGTTTTGTCCTGCTGCTACTAAATTGTCCCCAATAACTGGGGTGTGGCCACGATGCTGTTTCTGTGCACAGTTTACAAATAGTCGCACTAGTAAAGTCGTTACATAGTTGATTTGAAAATGTTGACACTTTATAGACAGAGAATGGGGTGCAGTCAAACCTATTCGTGGCTTGAATGGCATTGATTCCTTGCGGAATAGTGCTTTCAGGTTCCTCCTCTGGCTTTTTGTGCCTTTGGATGCTAAAACTCGTCCAAGAAATAGCAGAAAAAAGGAATGTTATGGTTTTAAGCCCTCAAAAGATGACTGAAGATGTTCGTCTTATTGAAGTTGGTATGCGGGATGGCCTGCAGAGTGAGAAGGTGACACTCACTTTAGATCAGAAAAAAAAGTTTATTGATGGTCTGGTGGCTGCAGGTTTGACTGAGATTCAAGTGGGTTCTTTTGTGCATCCGCGCCGCGTGCCGCAGATGGCTGATACGGATGCTTTATTTCAAGCTCTTGGTCGAAGTGAAGGGGTCACCTATTCGGCACTTGTCCTAAATGCCCGGGGTTTGGAACGCGCTATTGCCTGTGGCGTGGAGCAGGTCGATTTGTCTATTTCTACCAGTGAAACTCACAGTAAAAAAAATACAGGCATGGGCCTTGTCACGGCAAAAGCAATGATGAAGGACATGATTACTGAAGCCCGTATGGCCGGTTTGAAAGTCAGGCTTGGGTTCCAATGTGTTTTTGGTTGTCAATATGAAGGTCAGCGGCAAATTCATCATTTGATGACTATGCTTGAAGGTTTGGTTGACACCCAACTGGATAGTATTTCTTTTGCCGATTCTGCTGGAATGGCTTGGCCTGAGCAAATTAAGCAATTTATGGTTCCGGTATTTTCTTTGGTAGGCTCTTTGCCAGTAGTTTTGCATTTGCATGATACCAGAGGATTGGCTATGGCCAATTTGATGGCCGGGATCGAAAGTGGGGTTACTCTGTTTGATACTGGTATTGGTGGGTTAGGTGGTTGTCCATTTATTCCGGGGGCGGCGGGTAATCTAGCTACGGAAGATGTTGTTTCTTTGCTTGATTGTATGAGTGTTAATAGTGGCATTGATTTGTCTTCCCTTTGTTTATTATCAGCAGAAATGGAATCTGTTTTGGGGAGGAGCTTGCCTGGTAGGCTTTATCAATTAAGTGGTAAAGGCATGTTAGGAGGGCAAAAAATTCAGTCCTCAAATATTCAGTTGTAGATGCAGAGTATAGATAAGGTAATCACGATGAGGCAAACATTAGTCGAAAAGATCATCAGCAATAAGATCGGTCGTAAAGTTAAGGCTGGTGAATTTGGTGTTTTTCCTGTTGATATGACTATGGCAAGTGATACTACAGCGCCGCATGTGATCCGTAGTTTCCATGAGATGGGAGGCACTAAGGTTCATGACTGTGATGGTTCTGTATTGATCATTGATCATGCCGCTCCTGCACCGAATGAACGGATAGCCAATTTACATAAAATGATGAGGAAGTTTGCCGACGAACAGAATTGTATCCTTTATGAATCAGGTCGAGGTATTTGCCATCATGTAATGATGGAAGAACAGCATGTTAAACCGGGCATGTTTGTGGTTGGTGCTGATTCCCACTCCTGTACCTATGGAGCTATGGGAGCTTTTGGTACCGGCATGGGGTCGACCGACTTGGCTGCGATTTGGTTGACGGGGAAGACTTGGTTACGTGTGCCTACTACGATTAAAGTTATTCTAGACGGTGAGCTGGCAGATGGTGTGACCACTAAAGATGTAACGATTGCATTAGTGGGTAAACTAGGAATTGCTGGGGCTACCTATCAGGTGATTGAATTTGATGGTCCTTTTATAGAAAACCTTAGTTTTAGTGCTAGAATCCCGTTTGCAAATATGTCAGTGGAAATGGGTGCCAAGGGGGGGATAGTTGTGCCTCATGGCTTACGCAACGCTTTGGTGAAAAATGGATATCCAGATTATGATTTCGATTTTGATTATCCAGATGATGGTGCGACCTACAGTCAGACGATTCACTTCGATGTGAGTCATCTTGGTCCACAGCTGAGTGAGCCTGGTAAACCTGATCAGGTCATCAGTGCAACATCTATTGAAGGGAAGAAGATTGATATAGCTTTTGTAGGGACTTGTACGAATGGATCTTTAGAAGATTTAAGGACTGTGGCTCATATTCTTAAAGGTCAATCATTGGCAAGAGGAGTCCGTTTAATGATTTCCCCTGCATCCCGGCAAGTTTTGGATCATGCCATTGAAGATGGAACATTGTTAACTTTGAGTCGGGCTGGAGCAACGATTCTACCATCTGGTTGCGGCCCGTGTGTTGGTACTCATTTAGGAGTGCCCGGTGATGGTGAGGTGGTGATATCTGCTGCGAATAGAAATTTCACTGGCCGTATGGGTAATCCTAAGGCCTCTGTGTATTTGGCTTCCCCAGTCACCGTTGCTCGATCTGCCATCAAAGGATATATCACAGGACCAGCAGAGGTATTAAATGGATGAACCGACAATAATGTCCGATCCTGTTTGGAAAGGTCATGCTCATGTATACGGCGATGATATCGATACGGATCGTATTATAGCTGGTAAATATACTAAAACTTTAAATCTAGATGATCTAGCTGCTCATGTTCTCGAGGATTTAGATCCTAGCTTTAGGGAGAGGTTTGTGTGTGGAGATATTGTGGTGGCAGGATGGAACTTTGGTTGTGGTTCCTCCCGTGAGCAAGCTCCCCTAGCTTTAAAAACAGTGGGTGTGTCAGCCGTAGTGGCATTTTCTTTCGCAAGAATTTTTTATCGAAATGCTATTAATGTGGGTTTGCCTGTATTTGAAATCAAAGATCATGGGATTATCAATGGTGATCTGCTTAGTCTCGCCCCTAACTCTGGGGTCTGCGAAAACCATTCCCAATCGAAAGTATTAAAGAGTCATCCTCTGCCCAACATTATGTTGAATATTATCAAGGTTGGCGGTTTGGTGGCGTGGATGAAAGAACATAAGAGCTTTCCTGAAACTAGTTTATAGATATGGAGTATAGAAAATGGAGAAAGAACTTCCCCTTTCTGGGATTCGTATTCTGGAATTGACCCATGCTGTGATGGGACCTTCTTGTGGTTTAATTTTGGCTGATCTTGGGGCGGAAGTAATTCATGTGGAATCTGTTAAGGGTAACCCCACAAGAGATTTGCGTGGTTTTGGGACTGGGTATTTCCCTTTTTATAATCGCAATAAAAAAAGCTTAGCATTGGATATCAAGTCTGAAGAGGGTCAGGACGTTTTATGGGAGCTTATAGATTGTTCTGATGTTCTTATTGAAAACTTTGGGCCAGGAACTATGGAAAGATTAGGTTTTGGTCCAGAGGCAGTTAAAGAACGAAATCCCACTATGATCTACTGTGTCCTGAAAGGTTTTTTACCTGGTCCCTATGAGAAAAGACTCGCTATGGATGAGGTTGTTCAGATGATGGGGGGGCTAGCATATATGACTGGTCCGAGAGGTAAGCCGTTGCGTGCGGGTGCCTCTGTCATAGATGTATCTGGCGGCATGTTTGGAGCTATGGCCATTTTGGTAGCATTGTGGCAACGGCAAAAGTCTGGAGAGGGTCAGACGGTTAAGAGCTCACTTTTTGAAACAACGGCATTTTTCATGGGTCAGCATATGGCATGGTCAACCTTGTCTGACGGTGCGATTCCACCAATGCCTGAGAGGGTTTCTGCATGGGCGGTTTATCAAATATTTCAAACTGAAGATAACGAATCTGTCTTTATTGGCATTATCAGCGATAAACATTGGGCGCGTTTTTGTGAGACATTTGATCGTCTTGATTTGTTAGATAATGAAACTATTCAGACGAATAACGATAGAATTGCAGCTCGCGCTTGGCTATTGCCAGATTTAGAGAGGACGATTGGGTCTTTATCAAAGGAGAAGGTATTAAAGAATTGTGAGGCAGCTCAAATTCCTTTTGCGCTAGTGGCTACTCCTGAGGATCTTTTTCAAGATCCTCAGCTGGAACCAAGGCTTTTAGACACGGATTACCCTAATGGTGGTTCAGGGCGTTTGCCGGCATTACCTCTGGAATTCGAAGGTGAACAGCCGGGACTTAGGATGAACCCGCCAAAAATAGGTGAGCATAATCGGGATGTGTTGATGGATGTACTAAAATATTCCACTAGCCAGGTGGATGCATTGCTTGAGCGAGGTGTTTTGGGTGAGGGTTTGTAATTTGAGCTATTGGTGCCGAAAGGTGAATTATTTTTATGCAATAAAAATAGATATTTAAATTTTTTTTGGGTGTGTTGTGTAGATATCTTAATAATTTAACAAACATCTGGTTGTGGAATATTTGTTACTTTGATATGACTACCTCACGTCAAAAAGACGTCTTGAGTATAAGCCAGAGATAGGGTCTGGCGTCTCTACCGGACTCCGTAAAGGTCTGACTACCAAGGGGAAAATCATGAATCATCCGACCAAAATTTCTGTTTCTGCACTTTTATTGTTTACACTCTTATCCACCTATCGTGCATTGGGCATGGATTTGAATGAAGCCTTCGATCGGCTGAAAACTATCCCGGAGGATTACAGTAGTTTTGGTACTATCTGTGAGCGCGTAGGAAAGTTGGAGCTAGAGGAGTTTTTTCCCGCATATGAATATGAAATATTGATAGGCGTTGAGTATCGCTATAACTCTCGCATATTGGGAGAATTGGACCTGGTTGTTTTCAGAAGGTCAGATGGTGAAGCCATTATGATCACTGAAGTTAAGTGCTCTTCTAGCTTTAAGCGGGCGTTAGAAAAAGCTCATGGTCAGCTTCAACGATTCGTTTCAGCTATAAGCTCCGGTAAAGATATAAAAATTTATCTCAAAAAAGATCGTAGCAGAGTATTTCGCATAGATCAGTTTGATGAAAACCCTGAGATTTTGACTATGTCTCAGAAATATGGAACTAGGGCTGGTTTTGACCTCGAAATAGGCCTCTCCTTAGAGCAAGCCCGAGATTTGCGGGATCGTTTGGTACGGTGTCAGTTCAAAAAGCAATGTCCTTCAATAGCTAAATACTCTTATAAGAAGGTGCCATAAAAATACCCTTTTAAAGGGGTGTTATCTCTTGCGGAGAATATATGCTGGCTCGCATGTTTATTAGGGAGCCAGCGTATGAACCCTGTGTTCGTGCTTATCCTATCGAGGCCGGAGGCTGAGCTTGTTCATCCGTTATTGCTATCATTAGGCGTCAATTTTGGGTCTTTNATGAACCATAGTCGCNAGGTTGATNAAGGCTTCAAAATCCTCACGTGCCCAAATNTCGATCGCCCTNTTCATGTTGAACGGGAATTCAGCATCTTGCAGGTGTAGGATAGCCTCCATGGCCAGTTCTTGNTCTTCAGTTAGATTATCTTCTTTGTGAGCCTCTACAATTAATTCAAATAGTTCTTGTTCAGGCATCGCCGGGTTGGCGTCCTGATAACATGGAAATTTTAGTATTTCTTCTTTGAACCANATAAGGTCAATATCATCAAANTTTTCTTCTGCAGCTTCTTGATTATTTTTCAAAAAATCAAGAATAGCATCCTGAGATTCTTCAGTGTAATCNCACATTGGGCTACTCCTAAAGTCTAGTTGTAAAGTNTAGAAATTCTATCCTATCAAAAGTATTTTTGAATTACCCCAATGAATCTGCTANATAAAAATCAATTTTTACCTTNGTTTGCNTAGATTTTCTCTCGGACTCGACAACCATTTCAAATTTATCGAAAAGCATAAACNTATTAACACCTATAGTTGGCTGCCAATNNTAATGNTTATNAAGATNTTTGGCTGTATTTNGAAAGGAACTTAGCATGATATTGNCTANTGCTTNTCANGCTACATTAAGTCCNTTTTNTAATATGNCCTATAGATAAAAGTATATTCNTGTCATAAGCNCCCGAAACTATGAGATTNAAANTAAAAATTAATTGTTCTGTTTTGGTTTNAAGTTGGTTTTNTCAAATGAAATATTATTTTTATTGAANAATCGAATAAAAAATTAAACCATACCCCGCTTTAGNCCGAACGNATTACTTGTTAANGGTAAGGTCGTGTGTATTTTCAAGGGAGGTTATAAATGCTAGCAATAAAAAATGTATTGNTTTCAATCGCTCTNACGCTNCCGATGGTNGGTTTGGGTGGCAATATTGATTGGAAGTCAGATAAGTGGAGCTTNGTGCAAGAAAANGAAGGCATAAAGGTATATAAGAAGAGNTTTGCNGGTAATCCNATTACTGGTGTTGGAGGTGAGGGAATTATTAATGCTCCTATGGGAAAAATTGTATGGGTATTGATGGATAACGCTCATAAATCTGATTGGGTCGATAANTTTATGGANGCGAGGACTCTTGCTACTCCATCTCCAAAGGAGAGTNTCCAGTATGGNTCATTTAAAATGCCTTTAATTGTAGATAATCGCGATTTTGTCTATAAGTACACGTTTCGTTCTGACAAAAATATTTTAATCGTTGATGTAGTGTCGGTGACTCACCCTGATGCAGATCCTAAAGATACTGTTGGTGTTAGGGGTAATATTGTTATGGGACAGTATACTTTGAAGCCGCTTGATGGTGGAAAAAGGACGTTTGTTCAGGTTAAGTATTTAGCTGANCCTAAAGGTCTTCTTCCTAATTGGGTTGTGAATGTTGTTCAAAAGACTTGGCCTTTGAAAACTCTGCAAGGATTACAGAGGCAGGTNNAAAAACCTTTTGTTAAAGATCATCCGATGATTGGTAATCAGTTTCAGACGCTTTTAAGTCACTAAGTTAAANNACAAATAAATCCCTTGAGGCCACTCTTCATTATAATGAAGAGTGGCCTTAGTATTTTTATCNGANTTACATAGGCATTTCANGGCGATTGGNTTCTGTAATTCTTTGGGTCAGAGCCCATGGGCGGCCNTTAAGNACATCNGTNTTATGACTNACCATTTTATTGCTTGCAGCTCGAGGAAACACATCTTGNATTAAGATTCCNGGAGANCGNCTGGCCTTATGAATGATCGGAAAATTAATATTACCGTCNAACTTNCGGTGTTCCCATGGAGTTAGAATNGTGAAATCATAGGGCAGGGCNCAGATGATACTGGCACCTGCAATTGTGGGNTTGCTGGCNGCAATAATGTTAAGTCGATTTTCAGCNGCTCGTTCTACTAAGCCTGTTTCTATTTCCCATGTTTCTTGAANGTTGCATGGTAGTGCTACNACTTCAGCTCCTGCAATAGCTGCTAACCTGAAAGTTTCNGGATAAATAGAATCATCGCCAACAATAACTGCTATAGCAGCAAATTCGTTTTGGTAGATATTGATTTCATCGCCTANTTTTATNTCTTNACTATGACGATTGCATCGATGTAATTGGGCTTGACGGAANACAATACCNGANTGGTCGATGAGAACACCAAAATGAAATANATCATNNCCATGCTTCTCCAGAATACTAGTAGCTACNAATTGNCCTGGTGCACAAGAGCGTTTGAGGCTTTCTACTGCCANGATACTNAGTTCTAATGTCTTGGCTNCATCTTNATGTTCGGAAGAAATGAAGAATAACTCAGGCAGAGTTACAAGNTGGATNCTTTTATCATGAAAAGCCAATAGTTGGTTCGCAGCGTCATTGATAGCGCTATCGCCATNCCCATNNGGCTGAATGATGGCNGAAGTTAGTCTTTCTGTGCCTGGTTTATGATCTTNTGATTTAGGAGCTTTACTAATAGCGCCATATANTTCCGGGCGTCTTGATGCAAAAATATCAGTNCCGTCAGGGCGNCTTTTNTNTGTAGCAGCATNAACGANGATATCTGCATAGATGACAGCTTCACCAGTGATNGGTGCNTTNGCCANTACNGTTCCATCTGGCGCTACTATTTGTGATTCTCCAGCTCCAGCTAAAAAATAAGAAGGTATATGTATTGCNGAACTTACTGGTTCCAGTTGTTCTTCTGGAATGAGAGAACCTACTTTATTTGCTGCCACAATAAATACTTTATTTTCTGCTGCTCGGACNGGAACATGAAGAGAAGCTTCATCATAGGCGAATGAGTTGAGGCTATTACAGAGTATTTCAGCTCCTGATAGTGCTAGTCCTCTTGGGGTCTCATTAATCACCCCNTCCATACANGCATACATGCCTATGCGGCCAATTTCAGTTTTAACTACGGGGCTGACCTCGGAAGCTTTTTCCAGCAAATCATTTTCATGACCCATTAATACCTGTTTGTCTGATGANCCCAAAAGANCACCATTGGGGCCATAGAGAAAACTGGTGCCTGAACATGTAGCGCTATCTCGCCGCAAAGTTGCATTGACTACGATGTAACATTGGTGTTGTTCGGCTTTATCTGAAATTGCTTTTAACCAGCTTCCANCTCGTTCAAGAGATACATTCCAGCAGTGTTTTTTNTCGTCATACCAGCTGGCATGATTGCAAAACTCAGGCAGGACGATTAGGTCTGGATTGTTGTTGGCGGCTTGGTCAATCATACGCAACGCTGTTGCCAGNTTTTGTGTCAGATCTGTTCCAGTTGCAAATTGTACTGCAGAGACTCTAATACTCTGTTTTTTCGATTTTTTATCGTTCATNANGTGTCTCCTCTTTNTATATAGCTGCACTAAGCTCTAGATTTAAAGTCGTGGCACTTAGTTTATAGCGCCAACCATAGGGCTTTGGAGCTCNAGCCCTAAACTTTTGTTCTCCTGTNCGACTGCTGGTAGCTTCTTTAAAGTGNACTAGGCCAGTAGCTANNGTTAAGGTGTCTGAGAGTTGATGGGCNGTCCCAAGTGTATAGTGTTCGGTTGTCAGGCCAATACCTGAAAGTCCTGAGATCGCTGAAACCACNAGNGAATATACATCATGCCCTTGAAAATTGACNAGATCATANCCAGATTCTCCTTCTACATTNNNGACAGGAGAAGTNGCTGCATTATAGCCTATACGCAAGGCATGCTTACCNTCTTTGAATTGTACTCCGAGTGCNGCAACTTGCTGGTCCTTCCAGCCTAAAGTCTTTAAGAATCTTGCTTTTGACCATTGAAGGTATTTTACATCTGAAGTGAGGGTGAAGCGTCCAGTNACCCANCTNATACCAAGAGCTAATTCTGTTGGGATNGCTGTGAACTCAACATTATCTAACTNACCATCAGGTTCAAAATCTCTTGCTTCTTTTAGCCGAGCGGTTTGCGCAGAAGCNTAATTAAANCCTAAAACTAAATCATCTCTCATATAATGAGCAACTCCAAATGCAAAGCCNGGAATGATTGCTTTTCCNTTNGTNTACTCTCGTTCCTTAGTGGAAAAATTGAGNGAACTAGCTTCTGTCTGAACCGCTGAAGCGTGAATGGCTGCGCCGATTGCGGTTTTGTCGGATACTTTGTAGGAACCACCNTGCACAAGTGAAAAAGCTTGAGTTGANCTCTTGGCTCCTAAGACTCCTTCGTCATCGCCAAAGTCAGCTCCGCCACCGCCCCCATAAAAACCAGCCGCTAGGGAAATGTCCTCATCNTATTTTAGGGTNAGCCCNAAAGCNCCTGGNAAAAAACCTTCTGAAGGGCTTTCGGGGCTTCGGTATGACTGATCGTTTCCATATGTTGGGCGNGCTTTGCCGTCGAAAGTAGCTAGGATCATAGCTCCTGTTAATGAACGGTCCCATTTGTTTAAAGGACTGCTCAATAAAGCNGGATTTTTATAGAGGGCATCGTAACCGTTGGTAAAGTTCGCAATACCGGTGCCACCTAAAGCACGGGATCCAGCTGAAACTCCAATTGGTTTGAGTCCATTNGTCGCCATCAGTTCNGGGGTTATGCTTAGTGCCGTGATGATAGGCGCAAGGTATTTCAGCAATTCTCTAAGTTTCATCTTTTCTCCCATGTTTTATTCTTTTGTCTTTTAGANCTAGTTAACTTTTTTAAGTAGATTGCGAATGAGTTCTCCGCTTTCTGCGCCGATTAATGGTTCTATCTTATCCCAGACAGGATCAATCTCTTTTGAGAAAAGCATGGCCCTGTTATCNGTATCTCGTTGTTTAATGGATACAGATTTTTTAGCGAGGTCCTGTTTAAGTTCTGCACTTGGGCCGTTTTTGACTAGGTCTGTCCAGTGTNCGAGATATTGTGATACTAGTTTCCCTACTTGATCAAATGCTGATTCAGTTGCTCTATTAGCTAGCATCCAGGGTGACATGACCGCTAATTGGNTTGGCGATAATACCGCTGGTGATAGCCCTTCGATATTAGCTCTGTTTTCAAAAACTTCAGTGATTGGTTGATAGATCTCTTTCATATACTGAAGGTTNGATCCCAGATCTACTTTTGGAATGAGATCTAGATGATAGGCATAGTGNGGTCCGGTAGCCACGCTATCTAATGTAAAGTGCGGTAATGGTGAATCTTCATTGGTAAAAGCGAAGATCATATGNGAGTCTAGTTGAAAAGCTTCAACCCCAATAGACACATATACCATTTTACTGATGTGCTCATTCGCTTCGAANAGNCGAATGGANCCCACAGGTCCGAACTTAGANGACTCTAAAATTTTCCAGGGTTGATCACCATTGCTATGGTTTTCTNTTAANTTAAAGCTTTGCTTAATAGAATCTAANGTAAGCAAACTAAGGCTGTGTGCTGCTGTCATAATACTTCCTTTCTTTTCAAAGAATGGGGGTCTTTATCTNAGTCTAGAAAAAGACCCTNTTTATTAAGGATATTTTATTTTGAAATCCATGTTTGTATTTTCGTTAAGTGGAAAAATTGCATCTTTCCATTTAGGNGGGCCAAATGAAGCNGGTGCATCTCTTGAAATAGCNGTGCCTTCTTCCGGTCCNGGGGGAAAGAATGACATNTCTANCTTACCGTTGTNATTTTCATCATGNAGAATACTAATGCCATACTTACCTGGCTTCANNTCNGTAAACTCAAANTCTAATTTCCCTTTAGNAGCAGATTTTTTTTGGCTGGCGACAGATTCATCAGACAGCCATTTATCTTCATTATCATAGATGGCGACAGCGATGCTGCCATTATTAGACTTGATACCATCTATTTTAATACTGATTTTCAGCGGTTTAGATTCTTCTTTCTGAGCTGCTTTTTGTGCCTCTGCTTTTTGTGCATCGGCTTTGTTGCTCNTGTTNTCGGTTTTTGAGTCTGCTATTAATGAGTTTGAAAAAATCATGGAAGAAATGATCATACTATGCCATTTCATTGATGTGCCTCCCTTAGCATTTTGTTTGGTGCAGGATCATTTGCAAAAAGATCTCTCTTTTTAAATCCAGCGGTCATAAATCGACCGGCAGCTTTCGGTACTGTTAGCCACTCGATTCTCTTCTTTCCAGCTAAAGCCTCTTTCGCNATGTGTGCGGAAACAGTTTCAACTGTNTCGCCAAGGATATTAAATATTTTTTTNGCCTTTGCCCACTCTTTAGGGCGGTTNTTNTATGGTTCTCTTAGCANGTCNGTAACNACGATTCCNGGGGAAATTGTGCCAATNGTAATAGGNTCTTTCTTGAGCTCTCTGCTAAGTGANTTGGTGAAATACCTTACNCCNGCTTTGGTAGCCCCATAAGGGATCATACCAGGNTGNAACTGTTTACCATCTGAACCAAANCCTTCGAAATTATANATATGACCGAAGCCTTGTTGCAGCATGCCTGAGATTGCCACTTTAGCACAGTACATGAGGCCTATGGAGTTCACTTCAACCGTTGTGCGAATGTCATTNGGNTCTANGTTCCATGTCAAATCATGTTTATTCATGACTCCTGCATTTGAAATCCATATGTCAACTTTTCCGAAGGCATCGANTGCCTTTTGCCANATGGCTTGCACTTGCTCATATTTAGTAATATCAGCAGGACAACCGATGACTTGATCGTCTTTTCCAAATTGTCTTAATTTAGCNACTGCTTNATCGACGGCTGCTTGCGAGCGACCGTTAATAACGACTCTTTGGCCAGACTTTACNAATTCAGTGGCTAAGCCATGNCCAATGCCACGGGTACTACCTGTAATTACAATTGTCTTCACGCCGACACCTCTTATATTTGATGGTTGTTGGAATCTAGGTGCTAGACCACAGTTCCTGCATCACTTCAGGAATATCATTTGTTTTTTATCCCACAGATTTATTAAGAGTGTTGTACCAGGCTTTGGGTGNATTTGAAATAAAAAGAAAGGCATAAAATCGGTATTTCTTGGTTTTTTGAANAAATGATNCNCTTCTACTGCATTAATAAGCGGCATTGCTATGNCTNGTTACGATCTNATGACTTGTTTAGGCANATNTAAATNTTTTGTGCGACAGGTTGTTTNTNGCNCGGTTAAATTGTCGGCAGTAGAAATGTCNNCCTTAGNCNGNAGTCATTATGNTCATGGCTCTCCTGCAGCCTNTATCATTCAATAGTATTNCCNTNGGCTAAAAGCAGGTTGTGTGATTCNCATCGAATCANATGGANAATATTNAATNTGATGGNNAGTAATNNTTTAAAGNANTTTTCATATTTGTGCGNAGCTGATGNATTGATATNGCTNTAGNAGTNTTGTGANGTNTNAACNGTGTNCCTGTTTTNTTTANCAACTAATTTATACCAGNNTTANTATCGNTATTGCACTAAGTACCAATTTATATCAGCACAATGTATAACGATAAAANGCNCNCATATTTGANATAATGTTGCTATTTGGGNTCAAAAAAAGCTTCAGTTTCNAATTATTTCTTCCGAATCCAACTTATGATTTGATATCGGTGTATTAATCTGTATTAAGTGATCAGTAACTAGGTATTGAATGTTCGGCATTTTCGTTGACTTATCCGNTGTATCTACTTCGGAAAGGCGAGAGAGCAGAGGCAGATCTTAGGATTTCTGACCTAAACTTTGGAGACNTAAGTTATGAACGCAAGTGTTGCATCATTAAAGTCATCATTTATTGATAACTTTTTAGGCGACTCACCTACATGGTACAAGTTGTCGATAATATCTTTTCTAATTATCAACCCTATTCTCTTATATACAGCTGGTCCTTTTATTACGGGTTGGATTTTGATCCTAGAATTTATTTTTACTCTTGCTCTGGCTCTTAAATGCTATCCGTTACAGCCAGGTGGNCTGTTAGCNATTNAAGCACTNATTCTCGGTCTGACTACTCCNTTAGGCATGTATAATGAAGCGTTGGCTAACTTCAAAGTAATTATTCTTCTAGTGTTTATGGTTGCTGCTGTATTTTTCATGAAAGATTTGCTGTTATTTGTATTTGGCAAAGTACTGATAAAAGTACGCTCCAAAATTCTACTATCTTTTTTGTTTAGTTTTTTAGGAGCGATTTTATCGGCTTTTCTCGATGCATTAACAGTCACAGCTGTGTTAATTACGGTCGCAACAGGTTTTTATCATGTTTATCATAAAGTGGTTTCCGCAGGCAGTCGTTCTGAAGAAGAACTAGAAGCTTTACCTGATTTCCAACAGTTTAGGGCTTTTCTTCGGTCTTTGATGATGCATGGCGCCGTTGGTACTGCTCTTGGCGGTGTTAGTACTTTGGTGGGTGAACCGCAAAATCTTTTAATAGCTGATATTGTTGGTTGGAACTTCATGGAGTTCTTTTTTGCTATGGCTCCAGTTAGTATGCCAGTGTTTGTATCAGGTCTGATTTGTTGTTTAGTTTTGGAAAAGATTAAGATATGTGGATACGGAACTTTGTTGCCAGATTCTGTTCGCTCTATTCTGGAAGATGATGCTAAACAAAAAGATAAGGATAGATCGCAGAAAGAAAAGGCAAGGCTGGTTATTCAGGCGCTAGTAGGAATATTTATTGTTTTTGCTTTGGCCTTTCATATTGCTGAAGTAGGTATTATTGGTTTGATGGCAATTATTTTACTCACATCCTTTAATGGCGTGATTCAGGAACATGACTTGGGTAAAGCATTTGAAGAATCGCTTCCTTTTGTTTCTCTTCTGGTTGTGTTTTTTGGTATCGTGTCGGTGATTCACGATCAGCATTTGTTTTCTCCAGTAATTCATGCAGTTCTTGAGATGGAGCGATCGATTCAGCCAGCTATGTTTTATATAGCTAATGGGGTTTTATCAATGGTCAGTGACAATGTTTTTGTGGCTACTGTCTATATTAACGAAGTCAAAGCTGCTCTTGATCAAGGTATTATTGATCGTGAGCAGTTTGAATTGCTTGCTATTTCAATAAATACAGGAACAAATGTTCCCAGTGTTGCAACTCCCAATGGTCAGGCTGCTTTCCTCTTTCTGTTAACTTCGGGTCTGGCTCCATTGATTAGATTAGATTATTTAAAAATGGTTTGGATGGCTTTACCGTATACAATCGTGATTGGTGGAGTTGGTCTCTGGGCTGTTAGTTATATGTTGTAGGTTTAGCTTTGTTTCAGTAATTAGCTAACCTAATTATTTTATTGGATGCAAAGGATACCCGTGACTGAAGTTAGGGATCTTTGGAATCAAATTCAAAATGAAATGATAGTTCTCACCGAGAAGAATGATGCCCTGAAAGATCCTATTCGGGGCTTTTTACATCCTGTCATTCAGCTTTGTTTGCCGCTCTCTAAACTGGGTTTAGAGGATGTTAAGTTGCTGGTTACTGATTTAAGAAAATGTTTAGAAAAAGTTGAAAGCTATAAAGGTCTTGGTCCGGATCAATTTTCGGCTTCCGCTCTAGTGGTTTGGGGTACGGACATTATGCTGGACTCTCTGTTTGGTATCAATCTATGCATTAAGGGTGAGCATCTCTCTGAAGCTGTAGCGACTCAGCTAGACTCTCCTGATTATGCTGGTTCTAATTTATTAGAGTCAGCCCTCAATACGAGTTATTTGGACTTTTGGCAGATCTTTGAGCGAATGAGTGAAGGTCAGCAAAACCACTTTGTTGATCCAGGAGCAGGTATGGGACGGGCTTGGTTGTTGGCAAAATCTTGTTTTCCTCATATAAGGGTTACTGCTATTGAATTGTTATCTGAGAGGTTGCAGCCAGCAGCTGATTTTAGTGAAAGCGTTGGCTGGTCGACTGAGGGCCTGGTTGTTGGTGATCTATTGACGCCTGATGTTTTGCCTCGGGATGGTGACGTCTATTTTCTCTACTTGCCTGTGAGTGCACTCTTAACGGTCATAGAAGATAAACTGGCAGCGATTGCTGTTAAACATCCGATAACCATTATTGCGATAGAGTCTCACGGTGACTTATTGGAATGGGTGCATCGTATTACTTGGGCTGAGTCAGCGGATATATTATTAAAAGTTTCTCTCCCACGTCATGCTCAAGATATTTTGATCAAAAAAAGCAGGCCTTTTGCTAATGTTAAGTTGATATTAGAACAGGATCGAGAAAAGAGGTCTTTTTTTAGAAGCCTTTTAGATAGAGGTCGTTGGTTGCGTATTTCTGATTGGCAAAAGAATGATCATTATCTTCAACTTATGGCATCTATCTTTTATCAATCGTCTGGTCCCTACGAGATTATGATAGAAGAATCTGACAAACCGAGTTGTAAATTTGATACTGATTCTTTCGAGTTAGTTTTTTTAGAATCCTGTTGGTATGGAGTAACCATACAGCCTGAAAGGTATTGGGCTTTTCGAGACCAAGCATTCGTCAGTTTTATGATTCGGCGAATACCTTGATATCCTAAAAAATGATCCCCATTACCGGTATGGCAATGGGGATCATCTGGTATATCATAGTTTGTAGCTGTTATAGTTCTGCTAATGACTGTTGTCTTGCTGATCAGCGGCTGAATTAGCTAGTACATTAACATTATCTACGATCTTTACGATTTCCAGGATGTCTTCAGCGGAAAATTTATCTTCGAGAGCTTTCTTTAGGTCTCTGATGTCAAATTTTCGACTGTAGAGCTTAACTTTTTTTTCTTCTGCTTTTTGTTCTTCTGTTTTATTTTTCTTATTTTTCTTTCGATCGACTGCTGTTTGTAGCGCTTCCATTGCTTCGTTACGTAGCTTTGAGATGACCGAGTCTAGTTTTTCTTTTTGTTTGGTGTCTAACTTCGATATTTCTGTCTTTATTTCTTTGTTAGATACTTTTGGTTTTTGCTTTTTCTGAACTGGCGCAGAATTTACTGGTGGTGCTTTTTCTTCATTCTCGGATGTGTCAGCTGCAGTTTTTAATTCTGGAGACTCTTTCTTTTTTGACGGATCTTTTTCTTTATAATCACTAAGATGTTTTACTTCCAAGTCCCTAATGCTTTGTCGTAGTTTCTGTCCCAAAATTTCTACATGGCGTGCCTTCAGAAACTCTTCATTTTTTTCTATGAATTTAAGTACATCATCAGGAAATTCAGCCAATTGAAGGCTTCTCTCGACGGTTTTTCTGTCTTTGCCGCATATGCGGGCGATTTCTCTAATGGAAAGACCTTTTTTGCGCAGAAGCTTATAGCCACGCATTTTATCCACTTGAGTTAGTTGAGCTGAGAGATGATTGGATAGAACCGAATTTATCCTCTGATGGGTTTCGACTTTTTCGTTAGAACCATCAGCCACGCTCACAATGACTGGAATCTTTATATCATCTTCGGGTTGCTCTTCCTTGATTTTTAGAAAGGCCCGTACTCTTCGTTCGCCTGAGATAACAGTAAAAGTTTGTTTCGAGGTATCGAAAAATATTTGTATAGGTGTATTAATGCCTTGGGCTCTGATCGAGTCTACTAAGGCATCGTATTCTGCATCTTCAATAACTTGTCTTGGATTGTCGAACTCCAAAGATTCAAACTCTTCGATATCGTCGAAAAGGTGTAATCCTAGGGGTAGCTTGGTGCAAGCATTCAATGTGAGTTTCTGAACCATGGTTATCCTCTTTTCAGTAGAGCGAAGATATAGATCTTATAGTACAAGAATGCCACTGAATATTTAAACGTGACTTCCATTATAATCCGTATCATCATGTTCCATACAATGCCTTACTTTAATATTGGTCGAATATCAAAAAATTGCAAGCACGTAACTTAGGCGATGTTGGGGTTTTTTAGTAATGGATTCCTGATCCTAGACCAAATCTTAATGCGGGTATTGTTAATGGAAGTAATCACGTTCGATTGAAATAGATGTTGCCATAATGACTGATCTTTGGCTTGGATTGAAGGGAGTGGATAAAAAATCTACTTCGTAGCGGATACTTGTCTGAAGATTGGCACTAGGGTCGTTCGCAGTGCGGGTAACAGTGCCAATAGTGTTGTTTTGGCTATCCAATAATTGCATATGCTTGTTATTGGGGCGTGATCCTATAAGCTTAGCGAACATATTACCATTTGCATCAAAGAGATCGTACTTGATGGACAATAGACCTGACTTTTTGGTGCTGTGCCCGCAAAAGACATTACCTGCAGCAAAGATCCTGATCTGAGGCTCCACCAGGATGCGAGCCCGTCGTTCTAAATAGGCTAGCGGTTGGCCGGTTTTATTAACTATGAGCATTTTTAGTGATCTGCGCTTTTTCAAAAGAAACTTTTCGATTTTAGCACCGAAAAAGTCATTCCATTCACCACATGCTCCTGACATATCACCATCTTGAGTGTGCATGCTGTAATGAGATTGTTGATGCAGTCCTTCGAGGACTTTGAGACCTTTAGGTTGCTGCTGAAAAATCAAGCGTTGGCTTGAGTAAAGTAACTTCTTAAATTGATCGTGGAGTTCTTCAATCGTTGAGCGTGATTGCGCTCCGTCCTCCATTGGCACTCTTGCTATTAAAGAATCAGGAATAGCCCGGAATGACAAAAGGTTGTATGTGTAAGGTATTTTTTGAGGATCAAGTGTGACTCCTATCTGGTCATTTTTTTCGATGGGTGTGTTGGCTTGGATTATCTGGCTAATTTTTTCCTTTTGAATCCAGATTCCTTTACAACTGGGGCACCACTCTAGTTCAATCTGAACCCATGGGCTGTAGGAGAGCCTTTTGAGTTCTGCGTGTGAGCACTGGGGGCAAAGTATGTGCTCATTACTTGCTCTTATTAGCACCTGACTTATGTAGGGAAGGTCTACATGTGTCTGGCACATTTGCTTTAGATCTCCTTCTTTAAGCCAGATGCCACCGCAGCAAGTGCATTCTTTTTGACCGTTTGCAAAAGGAGTGTATGAATCTGCTATTAAGGTACATTCTGGACAGCTAAACATAATTACCAAACGGTTACTGTGATCTCAAATTGGTTTCCTTCATTATAACATGTGTGATTTAGTTTTTATTACCTTTAGGAGAAATGAAGTTGATCATAGTTTGGCATGGTTGGTAATCGAAAATTAATATAAAAGCCACATTTTTTAAGTGAAATAGAAATAAAATTTAGACGCGGGTTAGTTTTTTTAGTGTAAGACTTCTTATACGAATGGTTATAATTATGTGCATAGCATCTAATATTGGAATGATGCTTCCATAAAGGGTGTATTATTTAAGTGAGGTTTTGGTTAATTTCCATTAGGTTTTGAATGTTCATCAAAATTGATGTCGTTTCTTATCAAATATAATTTACCTGCTGATATCATCAAATGACTTGCAGGAATGCTGTTGACTGATGGATGAGAAGATTTTTTTCTTCTCATCTATTTCTGACAAATTGATATAGATTCTTATCTCGTTGAGGCAGGTCTATTTCACTGTTATTTGGCTGGAAGCCACTGTTTTGCCATTTTTAAGAACCCTCATTTGCCATTTACCAGTTTTATTTAATACTTCAGAACGATATGCCCTTTTTCTGGTTCCGCCAGTGAGCAGAATATCTTTTGTTGTCCTGACCATTCCATTGTGGAGAAACTGAATCATGATATCGTCATAGCTACCATTCTTAGGTACAAACCAAGATGTCCATGCTGAAACGGTGGTTCCTTTGGTGACCGTCCCGCCAGCGGTTTTATTGCATTCAAACCTCTTGGGGCTTTTTTTATCTTGATTAACTGAAAGGCATGGGGTTAATTTTAGTAAGATAGGACCTCTTTTCTTTCCTCCATAGTAATAATCCATGACCTTACTAATTTCTTTGCTGGTAGGTGTGACTCCATGAGCAGGGATTGAAATAAGAAAAATACCATAGCAGACTAATGCTAATGAGATTGAATTTTTCATAGTGCCTCCAAAAAGTGAAGAGTTTATTGCAGTACTTGAAGATACACCATAAACAAGAAACTTGTTACATGGATCAGTTATTTGCAGCGGAATTTTTAGTATGTTTATTTTCCTTTTGATTGAGTGAAATTCCAATACTTAAAATTATGGATAATTGGGACTTTTTAGGAGAGAGCACGGATGTAAGGTTTTCTAACCCATCTCCTTGCAGTTGATCGAGATTGTCGTTAGCTTCAATTCTTCCGTTTAAATACTGTTGCGAAAAACCGACAGGCAGTAGTGCTGTTCCAGATATTTTAATGGGAAACCACTTTTGTTTTATTGTATATTGTATCGAGTAGCCTAACGAGAATGTTTGGAATTGTCCTCGAATACTCACTAATGGTGAAGAACCGCCAATTATATTGCGACGATTAGCATTGATACGGATGTTTGTGATATTTATTTCTAACGTATTTCCAAACTGAAGTAAGCCAAAATCGTTTTGATTGCCCCACCAGAGGACTCCTCCATAGATACTGAAGTGATCTCCTGTGATTTGAGTTTCTGCATATAGTTCTGGGTTATTATTATACTCATCTTCCGAATTATGATCTTCCATAAGGCCATAGCGGAATCCACCTATTATATTTAGCAGACTTGGTAATCTTCCCCCCATTTCCATTGATATACCAATATTGCAGGCCTGTTTGTCTTCTTCGAAATCCCATAGCGAAAGTGTATTTTCACTTCCTATAGGTCGCTTATACTTGAGCTTAGACCAAGCTGTATCATAAAGAGGCGTAGTTTCTAGTGACAGGCTAAAGTTTATTTTGGCTATGGGTTTGGGTTCATTGTTTTTTGGCTCGTTGATTGTGCTTTGAAGTTCTTCTACTGGGATATAAAAATCATCTTTTCCGAGATACTGTGCCTCTTGTCCTGGGCGTAGCCTTAGAATTGGTTTCCCATTTACTCTAACCCAGGCTCTGGTGTTGGTTATGCGTGTTACCCTTCCGCAAGCTAATCCATCACCATCGATGCTGTAAAAGCAAACTTTCGTCTTTAGTTCAAGGCCACCATTCTTTCCTCTGGTTAATATGACTTCTCTTTTTTTCATATCCACTGACAATATATTTGTTCCGTATGCAGTTAGGCTCCACAACATACATATAAGGCCAAAACTAAATACTTTGATTGACCATTTATAAACTTTTTTTACTTGGTTTCTCATTTGGTATGTATCGGTAATATTTAAGAATACATTAATCTTGCGAAAGGGTGATAAAGCGTCGATTATTAAAGAATAATGGCTACTTACGATCTCTTTGAGCGTATTTGAAAGGGGGGTTTAAGATAGATAAATTCTTAGTCCACTAACTTTGAGGAAGGCACTTTAAGTGATATTGGTTTTTTATCTAGTATTATCAATGTATTGTGTTCTGTTTTTTGAGTCTTTTGCTGATATCTATTAATAAGTTTTGTATGAGATGAAAGGAAGGTTGGGACTTTGTAAATAGTAGTATGGCGCAATGAATTCAATATAGATATCGAGATATTTTATTTTCTTTCTCAATCGACTCAGGTGCACATCAACCGTCCGGGGGGCTATGGCAGTCTTATCCCACAGGGTTTCTATGATTGCATTCCGTTCAATTGTTTGTTTCGGACGGCTGGTGATCAGCAGTAAAATATTAAATTCCTTTGGGGTCAGGTTATTAAGTGATTTATTCCCCATTCGAACGAATCGTTTGGTGAGATCAAAATGAAGTTTGTAAGTTTCATTTTCTTTGTGTGGTTCCTCTTTTATCGAGGAATCCATAGTTATCTTTTGCAAATTTAACTGCTGTTCTTTTGTATTTTCGACAATTGTAGAAATCTTATTTTTGAGACTTTCTATCTCCGGAGATTTTTTAGACTTGGCGGTCTCGCTGTGAACTAAATGCTGGTATTCTTCTTTCAATTGATGGAATTCAGATGATAATTGTTGTGCCCTAGACAAGAGCTTTTGAGAATCTGCCAGCAGCGATTTTGTTCTTGCAGAAACATTTTTGGTCTTTTCTTGCATGACTTTAGACTGATAAATCATTTGGGAGGCAGTGGATGCTAAAGAACATAGAGAGACAGGCTCTTCAATAATTTCGATTAGCTGTTTGTTTTCGGATGCTATTTTGAGTTTTTGATCTTTTGTTTTTGTCCTGATCATGAGGGTGTTTTTATATTTTTGAATCGTTTTGTTGAGATCATCCTCGCCGTCGGTACTGCCATCAGTAATAATAAGATCGACTGTCTCGGTGTCCAATATTTCCAGCGCTATAGACTCATTACTTGCTTTGAGTATGCGATAGATCTTTTTTTGTAACTCGGTGTGCCATGAAAGCTGGGTAAGTACATTGTTACTTATTAGAAGGATAGAATCCATAGACATCTAGTACCTTGGCTATCTTGTCGTGACCTGTTAGCTATTCATGTTAACGTAACTAATTTACCAGCTTTCGAAGTTTGAATGTAATACGCTACTATTGTTTATTTATGACCTTCTGCACAAGGGCTTTATTTGGATCTTTACTCGAAATGTTTAAATCGACTAAGCTTCAGTTTAATGCCATGATATTATTGATGTTATATATTATATCTTTCTTGGCTGAGCCCACATTACTGTGCGTTTTTTGTACCTAATGCTCTATCTTACTGACGGTGGTGATTTCACCCAACTTTCATTCTTTTCTTGTTGTTGCTGGGGGCGCAATTATTTTCCTCTATCGCACTCTGTTAGACACATCCACTCCGCTGAAGTTGACATTATTTAGGCTACTATTTTAATAATTAATCGGTAATCTTCTTATAATTTGTATAGGTGGCTAAACAAAGCTTTTGTTTAGCCTATCTTCTAAGTTGCACTATGGAGTCCTTGTCAATGAAAATAAAAGTAGGGTGGTCAGATGGCATGAGTTTTGTTGGTACCTCTGATTCGGGATATCAGATTATGATGGATGCTCCGGCAGAGTTTGGAGGGCTTGATAAGGGGCCTAGACCGATGGAAATGCTGCTATTAGGAGTTGGGGGGGGGCGCTAGCTTTGATGTGGTCCATATACTCAAGAAATTGCGCCAGGATATTACTGCTTGTGTGGCCGAGTTGATTGCTAAGCGAGTCAATCAAGTTCCAGCAGTCTTTGAGTCTATTAATATCCATTTTAAGGTTACTGGTCGAAGCCTCGATCCTCGGAAAGTGGAAAGGGCTGTTCGGCTATCAGCTGAAAAATACTGTTCGGCTTCAATCATGATGGGGAAGGAGGGTGTTCTGATTAGGCACTCACATTCTAGTGTGGAAGCTGTTTGAAACTTGACCGAGAAAAATAAGAATCATATCCTTGATTAATAANACTTTTATTTTAAGAGAGATATATGGCNCATCAGCTCANTCAAATGAAGATTTTTATATTTAGTTCTAATGANGANTTTATTGATCAAGCAGAAAAGCTGGTCANNAAGTTGCTGCCTAAAGTTGATATTAANNCNATTCCTTCGAGNAGGGACTTATCNNGCTTGTCCTTTGATAATGCTCAGGCCTTTTTTGTGATTGATGGCGATAACTTTTC
Source organism: Pseudobdellovibrionaceae bacterium (assembly GCA_002725955.1). Lineage (GTDB taxonomy): Bacteria > Bdellovibrionota_B > Oligoflexia > Oligoflexales > Oligoflexaceae. The sequence continues at coordinate 8,622 of PBRN01000138.1, read as the reverse complement.
TGGTGNTGGCTGGCAAGATTCTCANCAAGAACTTTTGGCAATCTGTACCNAGGNAGTNCAAGGCATCTCAGCATTNTTTGATAGTGATTTNCCTGACAATAAGGATCAAGTCCNNTTNTTTAAAAAGCCNATTAATTTANGNGACTTAGANTCATTNTTTTCAAGGNNTGNTNCAGNTTTANTNGATTTGTCTTTGGTTCAAGAGCTGGGGNTGGAACTNGATANTAAGTCTGATTCTNCTAATGANAGTGATAGCTCCGAGGGNGAANCAGAAGAGNATGANGAAGCAGTCGGTATGGAAATGATTGCAGACATGAAGCTGAGTCAAGTTGANTGTGAGANTTTTTTGCAGGTAGTTGTGCTTGATAATACAGCAATTGATGCNTTTATCTATATTGGTCAACGTTTGAATGGTATTTTGGGTACTTTGGGCTTNTTTGAATCTAATGAAGCCACAGAAGCCTTAAAGAAGGTTTGTGAAATGGTTGATATATTGTCGAGGACCTATGTTGGNAATAGTGGCAGTNTCATTGACCCTGTTCATCAGGACTTTGTGANTGAGTCAATTCAGTTGACNGGNGCCATTATGACGAGAATGACAGANGGCTTGTCTATTTCANCNCAGATGGTCGATAAAGTTAAGGAGNTAGAATCTTTNTACACCTCTTTTTTATCAGGGGAAGAGAAGGANTCAAAAACTCAGGATGATGTGGATGATCTTCTTGATGAATTCGGGATGTAATAAATTGCCGATTAATTAGGTTACACCTTGCACGGCGATTACGATTTCTTCTGGATCAAATGGCTTTTGGATAAGNTTAATAGATTTAAACTTCCATGANCTTTTCAGTGTTTCGATATCTCCAGAAATAGCTATGATTGGGATATCGTGATCCATTTTTCGGATAATTTTGATTAGTTCTTTTCCNCCCATTTCAGGCATNACCATATCAGTGACNACAAGCTTTATNTCATCTTGTTCTTGAAATAATGTTAAACCTGTCTTGCCATTATTTGCAGTTACAACNGTATAACCNGCTTCAATTAATGCTTCTTCGACATAAAATAATATGTCTGCATCATCGTCAATTAGTAAAATTTTTTTCATAATTCCACTCCGTAACTACTATGAACTATTTTACCGTTAATCTGACAGACTGGCAAAGTAATTAGTGGTAATTTCTGCTAGGCAAATCCTGATCAGCTTTAAGCTNCTCTAGTTTTGATATAATCATGTTATTCAGGAGTAGCAGGATTAATTAATGCACGTTTTGGTTCTTAACTGTGGTAGTTCTTCTTTGAAGTTTCAGGTGATTGAGACTGACCGTGATCGTATTACTCAGAATACTGATCGAGTATTNATCCGNGGATTGATAGAGCGTATTGGCAGTCAGGCATTAATTACTATGAATCCGGTTGGATCNTCTCAGCAAAAGATGGCACAGCCTATTAGAGATCATCANGCAGCAGTAGATTACATAATAAGATGGTTGATTAACGAAAACCACGGCATCGAAAGTATTAANTCNNTGAATGANATTGATGCTGTTGGGCATCGTGTNGTTCATGGGGGTGAAAAATTTAGGCANTCAGTCTTGATTGATAAACAAGTAATTCAGGGTATTGAAGACTGCATAGAGTTAGCTCCACTTCACAATCCGGCAAATTTGTTAGGGATCAAATCGATNACNGAGCTGATAGGTGGTATGATNCCTCAAGTTGCAGTTTTCGATACTGCCTTTCATGCTCGCATGCCTGAAGATTCTTATCTGTATGCTATTCCCTACCAGTTCTATCGCCGTTATAAAATACGTCGGTATGGATTNCATGGNACATCACACCGATATATTGCCTATAGGTATCGNGAAATAAAGCAACTTGAAAAGAAAAATGTTAAGATTATTACGCTTCACCTCGGTAATGGTTGTTCCGCTTGTGCTATAAATAGTGGATTATCCCAAAATACGAGTATGGGTATGACTCCTCTAGAAGGCTTAATTATGGGCACTAGGGCTGGGGATCTTGATCCGGCCATATTGGAATATCTTCACTTGAAAGAAGGTTTCAATTTCGACCATCTAGATACGATGTTAAACAAGCAATCGGGTCTGTTAGGTATATCGGGTTTAACCAATGATATGCGTGAGCTTTTGGAAGAAGAAGCCGATAACCAAGATCGCCGAGCCACTCTAGCCATAGATATGTTTTGTAAGCGAGTCCGTGGTTATATTGGNCTATATATTGCTGAGCTCAATGGTGTTGATGCTATTTGTTTCTCTGGAGGTATAGGAGAAAATTCTTCNGCGATAAGAGAACGTATCTGTATGAATATGGATCAACTGGGTATTCAGCTTGATTCAGTCATTAATAAATCGATAGGAATTGGTACGGAAGGTAAAATTAGTAGTAACGATAGCAAGATTGAAGTGTATGTTATCCCGACTAACGAAGAGCTTTTAATTGCCCGTGATACAGTGCGATCTATTAAAAGCTAGGCTATTTTTTTCGAATCCCGGCTAGCGTCCCAATGGTCATCGAAGTGAATTTTCCTCCTCACATCTAATTTAAAGATAATTCGAAAGGTTGTTTCTCTGTTTTCCGATGTCATATTTATGATGGCGCCATATTTGTTAAAAATATTAAGTGCAATGGGTAATCCTAGGCCTACTTTTGAGGGGTCGGCTTTATCACTTGAAAAGGGTTCGAAAAATTTTTCTACCTGATTTTTATCAATGGTTTGACCATGGTTGATAATCTCTATGATAATATCACCATTATTATCCTGCTGGCACGACAACTTTGCTGTTTTCTCAGGGCTGGCTTCGATAGCATTGAGAGCTAGTTGAAATAAAGCTTCGCTAATTGGCTCGATATTGCCCCATATAGAGTGCTTCTGCTGCTTTTCATCGAAAATAATTTTTGATCCTTCGGTTTCATTATCTAATCGAGATTTGATGTTTTCGAAACATTTACTTACTTCTATTTCTTCCCATGGCCTTGGCTTCATTAATTCAGCAAAATGCTTGACAGAGTTGCGAATAAGATAAAATCGATCTAACCACGGACCGATACGTTCGAGTGTAGTTCTTTCTCCAATCATTTGCTTTAGCTTTTCTATCCACCGATCCAATTCATCGAACAGGTGAGGGCTGATGCGCCCTATGTTCTCCATTCTTTCCCAAGCTTGGATTTTCATTTCTGTTTCATTTAGCTTTTTTTGAAGTATACCTAAGCTACATGCTTTGGTGAGTGAAATTAACAATTCTTCTTTTTTAAATGGCTTTTCGAGAAAATCAAAGCACCCTTCTTTGATAGCTTGAATCGCAAGCTCTTTGTCAGCATGTCCTGTCATGAGAATAACTTTAATTTCAGGATAGAGTTGATTAATCCATTTGGCCAAGACAAGGCCATCGTCTCCGGGCATCTTGATATCAGATATGACGATGTCGACAGGGTTTTGCTTGAGTGACGCTAACGCTTTCGCAGTTGAATCAGCTGTATAATGATCCCAATCATTTAAAAACCTAGTAATTAACTTAATTGCGCTTGGTTCATCATCTACAATGAGAATACGGTTTTTATGAAATTGATTCATAGATCCCCTTTCTCCTTTTTGCAGTGTTGCTCCCAAGTTGGCAAGGTAATTTTAAAGGTCGTCCCAACTCCTACTTCTGAATTACAGATTATAGTACCGCCATGTTCTTTAATGATTTGATGAGAAATGCTTAAGCCTAGTCCTGTTCCTTTACCTACTGGCTTTGTAGTAAAGAATGGGTTGAAAATACGTTCAAGATCATCTTTTTTAATACCCATACCATTATCAGATATAGTGAGAGTAACATTTGAATTGTTGATATCTGTTGTGATTTCGATCTTTTTAGGATCAGCTTGATCTCCAAGAGAGTCTCGTGCATTATTTAATAAATTTATGATTACTTGTTCAAGTCTGTTAGCATCGGCAGCAATCGAAGGCACTGGGTTCTCGATTAGCTTGACTAAGTTTATTTTCTGTAGCCTTATTTGCTCTTCTGTCAGTAGAAATGATCTATTAATGACATCACGGATGTCAATTTCTAAAAAATTCTGGGGGTCTTGTCGAGAGAAAGATCTAAAGTGATTAATAATCTTTTTCATTTTTTCAACGCCGATGAGAATTTCNGATAGATCTTCCCCNACTTCTTTAAGATCTACAGATTCTCCNAGTATCAATCTATTAATGCTNTCNCGAAGGTTTTCTGCGAAGCCNTCAATAAAGAAAAGNGGGTTNTTTAGTTCNTGAGCCAAACCAGCACTAAGTTCNCCCAGAGATGCTAATTTAGCTGATTCNACCAGNTGGGNTTGGGTTGTTCTNAGTTCATTTACTAATCTAGAATCAGTTTGATCTCTAATCAAAAAGACTAGCTGTTCAGGTTTTTTATTGATATCAGATATAGTTGTNCAGCTTATATTTGCTTCTATTACACCTTTATTTTTAGTTTTGAATATGTGCTCATAGTCNAAAATATTTCTAATTTTAGCTTTANGGGCAAAATTGANAAANTCATCAGAANTAATACCTAAGACTTGGTTTATTTTTTTACCACATAACTCACTNTCTNTTCCAAGAGTTGTNGCTGTNGTGCCTCCAATATCNAGGATCGTTCCNCCCAAGTCAGTTATTAAAAGCATGTCTGACAGNGAGTAGATAATATTCTTTATATAAGTCTGTTCTTTTATAAGTTGTCTCTGGGCTTCAAAAAGTTCGGCTTCTGACTTTTTTCTTTGGCTGANGTCATTGCANGAGAACATGATGGCGATAGATTTACCAGCTTCATCAGTTACTAAATCAGAAAGCACCTGTAATGTTGTTGGTTCGCCATCTTTTATATATTCTNNNGAAATGGATAGCTCTCCCATCCAGCTNCCTTCNGAAATTGTTTTGTGTATCATGTCTTTNATGATAACCATATCTGAAAATAGATTANTTATATTTTTATCTTGGATAGCATCATTCCAGAGCATGGAAGCAGCATTATTTGAATATGTAANTTTTGATTCTAGATTTGAAATGATNATAGCNGAAAGAGAACTATCGATAGCATAGTCCTTTGTTCTTCTAATGTCTTCTCTGGCTTTTTCGCCAACAAGATTGCCGAAATAGTCTAGTTCAACNGCTTGACTCATCTNGTCTCCACAAAATTAGATAGCTCTCTCTGTAANCTGGAAATANTGTTTTTCATGATTATAATTTACTAGTGAATTGAAAGCATGCAGTGCCACAGGGTCAAAATACCCGTCAAGCCTATTTATGGCTTTAATAGCCGGATCTTTGTCATATTTTACTTTTCCATCAAGNTCAACGAAGTANGTAGAAAAATGATCAGCNAAAGATACGACTGACGCAAATACATGTATTCCGTTTGGGTTTCCTTTAGATAATTGACCTTTACGGCCGTTGGGGAANCCTGANCCATTGAATTTTTCATGGTGTTGCATAGTAATCATGAATATTTCTTCTGGTAATTGNACTGATAGCCTNGCTGAGGCTTCACTNAGCTTTTCGACNCCTACTTGAGGNTGTAAGGCGTAAATTTTGCGGTCGCTGGGTCCAATTTTNTTTGTATACCAATCGGTGATATCAAGNTCGGTTAGNCCAATATCGTGGAATAAGCATCCCAGAGCCATTATTTTCAAGTTATTTTCAGAGAANCCTAACTTNTGTCCTATGCTCGTAGCTAATAANGTTACTATAGCAGTATGATCNTAGAGNCCGCTAGANTCTGACATGAGATCACTTAGCATNCTAAGAAGGTTNTTATTGTCTTGCACTGCCATCACNGTTTCCATNGCAATTTGCTGNGCTTCTTCGATGGTNCCGTGATCGATNGTGGTANATATTCTGTCAGANACATTNGCTAGTTTCATATAAGAGTCGGTTACAACGGGATCGATGTGATCTTGGTTTATCTGTGCNAGTCTNTGAGCCCGAATATGAGCTTGAAANTTNTCTATNTCNCCNTTATGAATCATCAGATTTGAGATACTTTGATAACGAGAAATAACACTCAATAGNTTTGAGAGTCGATTAATTTTATCGTGTGCGTCATCAAGAGGGCTTAGAAATTCTACNAGTTGGTCAGTNCCTTTGATCCAAATACTAAAATTTAATTCTGTTAAATTAATAATTCTTAGNACTGGTGGGTTAATGACNACGAANTCGCATACCTCGAAGATTGTTTTNGAGTTTCGCTCTTGAAGAGTTTTTTTGGTAAANGTGTAACTTTTTGATCTTTTTTTAGATTCCACTGTAAAAAAACCTCCANTCNTGTTCNTNTNTTGATCGGAGGTATNTCTTGTAATGCCGAGGTTTTTAATCTGACAATTAGGTAAGTTTTANTGGNNCTCAAGCCAACTCTCNNTTATGCCTGACAAANGACNTCATTCTNANTAAGNAANTNNATNATAATATCAGATACNTGATCNGGNTTNTCTTTGTGGATCCAATGTCCCCCTTNAATGATGCGAATAGTGATATTGGTTCCATCTTTATCTAGCTGATCTTTAGTTGGGGCCGATATAAAAGGGTCTTCAGAACCCCAAATTGCTAAAATAGGNGCNTTAATATTTNTGTTTTTTTCATTTCTTGGTCGAGTTAATAATANACGTAAACATGCTCGATATTGATTGATAGGTTGAAGGCATGCTTCCAGGTCTAANAAGCCTTCCGTTTCGNTTGCTAAAGGATCTTTACCTATCTGTCTTCCNGCCCGTGTTAACGGTTTTCGCAGAATGCCGATCACGANTTCAGGAANAAAAGGTATTTGCATAAAACCAAAGAATGGAGAAAGNGCTAGNTGTTTGTATTGTCTNAGNCCTTGAGTGTACTGATCTAGCGATACNCCGCCCCAGAAAATNAGTGCNCCTAATCGNTCTCCTAGCCNTTCCGCTATCCACCAGCCATGGGTTGCTCCTATGTCGTGTCCNAATACAATAATTTNTCGCTCTTCNTNTGGATCTANATGTTTTAGNATTTTGANTGTATCTTGATAGACNTGATCTGGTCCGTATCTTCTGGTTGANCAGTTNCCTTCAGATGGNCCAGTNCCTCGAGCCCAAGGGATGACTAAGTCCCATTCTTTTGGNAGTTTACTAACGAGNGNCTCAAAAGTATTTGGGGTGTCAGGATAGCCGTGAAGTAATAANAGTATCGGACCCTTTCCNTTATTTCGCTGAAGCCATGAGGTCATCAAGTCTCTGATACTATGAGTNCGATCTTCCAAATTTAACACGATACACTCCAGATCGATTAATTAATCAAGTCACAGATATANTTATAAATAAATCTTACTCTTGCTGCGGCAAATTATNNNTNAAGCTATTACTATANTTGANGATTCTAACAAAGATTATATCTTAGCAGGAAAAATTATTGTAATCAAAAAATAAGCTNGTTTNNNNGTATGGAATTTATTTTTGTCATGTATAGTCTATTTCTATTCTACTAAAAAATTATTTTCTAGAGGANGTTTCNATTGAAATTTTTTTTAGNATATTTATCCTTTGAATTAAATTTCTTATATTGGTAAAAATTTTAGNGNATAATATAGNTTCTNGTTAGAAGNTGTGANTTTAGTGNTCAGGTTNTTCTTGTCAAAAAAGTATGGTTAATTTTTGAGGTTCATATGAAAACAGAACGNGTGATTCTTTCTATTGAAAATGGTGTTGCTTGGGTCACCTTAANCCGATTAGACAAGAAAAATGCTTTTGATATGGAAATGTTCTATCAGCTNAATCGCATCATAGATAAGTTNTTGCGTGATAAAANTTTGAGAGNAGTCGTGCTGCGTTCAGGGGGANAAGACTTTTCTACNGGCTTGGATATTAAATCGATNATNCCGAAGCCATCNTCTGTTCTTCGCTTATTATTCAAGTGGAATCCNTGGAAGGCAAACTTAGCACAAAAGGTTTGTGTCGGCTGGCGTCNGATTCCGGTGCCNGTTGTCTGTCAAATAAAAGGNCGNTGCTGGGGGGCTGGAATGCAATTGGCATTAGGAGCTGATTTTCGCTTTGCTAGTATGAATAGCGAGTTTTCTATTATGGAAGCAAANTGGGGGTTAATTCCTGANATGGGNGGNAGTCTNGCTCTTAGGGAATTATTGCCNGTTGATCAAGCNATGAAGATTACAATGTTAGCTGAAAAAATATCTGCNGAAAAAGCAAAAGAGTTAAACTTGATAACAGAAGTAGCAGATGATGTTGAAGTTGCCGTAAAAGAATTTCTTGAAAAGATCATTGCGGCTTCTCCAGATGCCAATGCCGGAGTAAAAAAGTTATATCATAAGGCGTGGCATCACAATGACCCATTTTTGTTGTTTAGGGAATGTTATTATCAAATCAAAGTTTTACTATCGCCAAATCAAAGAATCGCTGTAGCCCGCAATACAACTAAACCTGACACCCCGTATGTTCATCAAAGGTTTCGGTAAATTGAGGTATTTACTTAGTTCATGCATGAGGGCCTGCGGGCATTTAATTGATTATGGAAGTTGAGCTTTTTTTTGAACAGCTTAAATATTGAGTGGCGCATAAGTGTTTCGTTTAATCTTTAAGCCTGAGTTAGTATCGACCAATCTGTATTCACCT
>PBRN01000137.1 GCA_002725955.1 Pseudobdellovibrionaceae bacterium | reverse complement strand
GGTCTGATTAACTGGATGGAACAGAACCCCGAGCAGAAAGCTTTGCTCTGGATTTCGGGGCCTTATTATGATCTGTTTCGTTGGGGAGGCTTTCAGTTTCCGGAACGGACGGAAGCCGGATTATGGCTGTCCAGATATTTGCGTGATTAGCTACCTGAATCAAACCTGTTTGATGATTGATTCATTAACTTTTCTTGTGCTTTTCGTAAGGTCTATTTTCTGATGAAGACTTTTCGTGTGCATTGGTTATTTTTAACGAATCTGAATGCCGTTAAGTTAGGTTTTTCGAATATAAGTTTAGGGGTTATTGGTGGAAAGATCCGAAACTAGGATGGCGCATGCATTGCGCTTTCTTCTTTATTTCAGCTTGTTTTACTTTGTGTTGTTTTTGATGACAGGCAGGTTTATGAAGGATGCCTCTAGGTCCATAGCCCTCTCTTTGATTTTTATGGCGATATATTCTAAAGGAGATTTAGGCCTGTTTTTTGGACAAAAACAGAAAGAATGGTTTGCACTTTGCAGAGATTGGTTATACCGCTTCGTTTTTGAAACTCCCGGTCGATTTTTACTATTATGCTTTGGGTATTTATTTGTTGCCCATTCCCTTGATGGGATAGGTTTTCAGAAAGGTTTTGGTTATGATATAGCCATTTTTTTGCAGTCTGCTTTCAATGCTTTTCATGCTAAAGGTTTGATGTACGAAACCATTGTTACATCTAATTCTTTTTTTCAGCAGCATTTTGAGCCGTATTTATTTCTGTTCTCGCCTTTGGCTGATTTGCCGTTTGCTCCAGTGATCTTTTACTCCATTCAAAATCTAGCTCAGGTTGGGGTGGTGGCTTATTTGGTGAAATACCTTAACGAGTACTTGGGCGATGATCGGAACTTAAAGTTAGCGATCCTTTTTTTGTTGATAGCTAATCCATATTGGTTTGGACTGACTCACTATGAGTTTCACGAATTGAGCTTTGTGCCTTTTTTTGCCTTTGTGTTGTTTGATGCCATGAAGGTAAAAAGTATTGCTTTGGCGATCTTCGCTACGATCACATTGGTCTGTTTGAAAGAAACTATACCCATTACATTGTGTTGGGTGGGGTTCGTCGCTTTTTTTGTTTGTAAAGAAAAAAAACAGAAATTAATGGCAGCGATGGTCTCAACTGTTTCACTCTTAGCGTTTGGTTTCTATTTTGGTTACGTTTTGCCCTTCTATACCGGTGGCGGAGAATCCATGTTTAATGGCTATTACAGCCATTTGGGTGCATCGAAGTATGAAATTATTTTGGCTCCTTTTCTTAAGCCTTTAGCATGGTTTAAGGCAATCTTTACTGTCACCAATATAGAGTGGGCGGCTCTTTGGGCGTTGAGTGGTATGGGCATCGCTGTCATTTATAGTCCCTTTTTTCTTTTTGCTTTACCCGACATGTATTTGTTGTTGGTTGCTAACGGTGATAACCTCAAACACTTTGGCTATCAGTACGGTGGTATTATGTTGATGCCATTCGCCATTAGTCTAATTTTTGCTACAAAAAAATTTAGGAGGCTTTATCCAGCGTCAGGAAAATGGTTGTGTTTGATTGGGTGTATTATAGGGTTGTCACTATGTAATATCCGTTTTACGAAGAGTATTCGCATGAATTTAATGACCGAGGGATACGGCTTATACTCTTTAAATTTCACTGACTATTTGGAAAAGATTCCTAAGGATGATGTTATTTATACTAATTCATTTGAGGTGCTGCCGTTTTTAGCCCGTCGCGATAATTTGTATATTTCCAAAGAAGGATACACTGCCAGTTATCATAACTCTGCTGGTATTCATGTGATAGATACCAGCACAGGTGCTTCTGCTCCTGAAGGTTGTGCTCTTTTAATGGAATATGATGTGTACAAGGTTTGTCGCAAGAGTTAAAGGTTGGTTGGAGGAATTGCTCAGGCCATGTGTCGGCGTGGCAACGGGTGCGATTGGTGCACCTAGGTGAAGGTTAGGCATCATCACCGGTATGCCTGGTTTGTTTATGTAGTATATAAATTAGAATCGAGATTTTTTTAGATCACTGGTCCCCCGGTCATAGTAGTTTGTTTATAGCGAAAACAGTGAGTTGTGTGACATCAGGGTACGAATTGTTCTTGCGCTGTTTAAAGTCATATTCTATCCTTTAAATCCGTCACAAAGACTTGATATAGGCGATTATCTTATGATTACATCATGGGGCAATATCTTTCGATCAAATAGCTGTCATCCGGTTAATGCTGAAATGGACCATCTGGAAGAGGTCTTTCACTCCGGTCCCAATAGGGATGCGCAATCGGTTTTACCCTATGGGATGGGCCGCAGTTATGGGGATTCATGTTTATTAAGTGGGGGAACAATAATTAAGTCACGCCTCTTGGATAAACTGGAGTCCTTTGATCGTGATCAGGGCCTTATCGTTTGTCAATCGGGGGTGAACCTTGAAGAGTTACTAGATGTCATCGTGGAAGCAGGCTGGTTTTTGCCTGTGACTCCAGGGACTAAGTTTGTTACTGTGGGCGGCGCTATAGCTAATGATGTTCATGGCAAGAATCATCATAAGAGAGGCACCTTTGGTTGCCATGTGAAGTGGTTTGAGCTGCTGCGTTCTGATGGCGAAACCATGATTTGCAGTGCTGATCAGAATCAAGAACTATTTGCAGCAACTGTTGGTGGTTTGGGCCTCACCGGTTTTATTACCAAAGTAGCTTTGCAGCTAATTCCTATTAAATCGGCGAGAATAGATGCTGAATATTTGAAGATGGAGAACCTGGAGGAATTTTTTGAAATAAGCGAAGCTTCAGATAAAGATTATGAGTATACCGTCGCATGGATTGATTGTATGGCTGCAGGAAAACAGCTGGGTCGTGGTATTTATATGAGGGGTAACCATGCAGCGGACGGTAATTTAACAGTACAAGTGCCACGTTCGTTACTAAGCATTCCATTTGATGCTCCTGAGTGGTTGCTAAATGAGTATTCTATTAAGGCTTTTAATCAGCTTTATTACCATAAACAGTTTTCTAAATTGGTTCGTTCAACGACATACTATCATCCTTTTTTCTATCCTTTGGATGCCATTAATGAATGGAACCGTCTTTACGGTCGTAGCGGTTTTTTTCAATATCAATTTGTGATTCCACAAACTGAGAAGGAGGCTTTACGATCAATTTTTGAAAAAATTCAGGCTTCAGGTATGGGCTCATTTTTGGCTGTATTAAAACTGTTTGGTGAACCAGAGTCGCCAGGAATGCTTTCTTTTCCTCAGCCGGGCTATACATTGGCGTTAGATTTTGGTAATAGAGGAGAAAAAACCCGAGCATTATTTACTGAACTTGATCAAATTATTGTTGATAAAGGTGGGAGGATTTATCCGGCGAAGGATGCTTGTATGAGCTCAGATACCTTTCGCAAAGGTTTCCCTAATTATATCGAATTTGCTAAGCATATAGATCCCAAATTTAGTTCTGATTTCTGGAGGCGCGTTAATTCATGAATGATACCCAGCATATTGTTGTCGTCGGTGCCAGCTCTGCAATTGCTCACGATACCTCACGCTTGTACGCAAAAGAAGGAGCGCGCTTTACTTTAGTGGGGCGCAATTTGCAAAAATTGGAAAACTGTAAAAAAGACTTAATAGCTAGGGGAGCCGGCGATGTAAAATTGTTGGAGCAGGATTTTTCCAAGCCTTTTGAAAGCCAAAATCTTTTGGGTCAAATCCAAAAACCGATTCATACAACCTTGGTCGCTCATGGTATCTTGGGCGATCAGGAGAAACTACTGCAGTGTTCCCAGAGTCGTAAGGAACTGTTTCAGACGAATACAATGTCAGTGATTGAATTTACCAGCGAGCTGATTGAACCGATGAAAGATCAGGGATTTGGCAATATTGCTATTATTTCAAGTGTCGCCGGAGATCGAGGGCGTCAAAGTAATTTCTTTTACGGCACTAGTAAGGCAGCTCTTACCGCTTTTGCTTCAGGGTTACGTAATTATCTCAACCCTTTTAAGGTCCACGTGATGACTGTCAATCCAGGCTTTGTTTCAACTCCTATGACAGCAGATATAGAGCAGGGACCATTATTCGCATCATCGAAGGTTGTGGCTAGAGACATTAAGAGAGGTTTAGAAAAACGCAGAAACATTCTATATACACCAGGATTCTGGCGTTATATTATGTTAATCATTCGTAATATTCCTGAAAATATTTTTAAAAGATTGAAGCTTTGAGTTCGTGATGATTAATCTGTTAACCATTGAAAATAGGTGAAGCTTGGCAAATCAGTCGATTCCTATTTATGTAGATCTTGACGGAAGTTTGATTAAATCAGATTCATTGATTGAGTCGTTAGTTCTTTTGATTAAGCAAAGTCCAGTAATGATCTTGATGATCCCTTTCTGGCTTCTGAGGGGCAAGGCTGGCTTTAAAGATTCGATAGCTAATCAGGTTAAGCTAGACCCCAGAACATTACCTTATAACGAGCCCGTTCTTGAATTCCTCAAAAATGAAAAAAAACGCGGTCGTCATTTATATCTGGCCACGGCCGCACATGAGAGCATTGCCGTTGGTGTCTATGATCATTTGCAAATTTTTGATGGTTATCTTGCCTCAAGTAGTCAGCGTAATTTATCCGGCGATCGTAAAGCTGATGCTATAGAAGAGCAACATCGCGATTATGCATATGTTGGTAATGCGTCCTGTGACTTGCCTATCTGGAGGCGGGCAAGAGAAGCGATTGTAGTAGATTCAGGAAAAAGGTTAGTCAAATCTGCTCGAACAGTGACTGAAGTGACGAATCATTTTTCTTCGACCGATCTCAGCCCGATCATGGCTGCTTTAAAAGCCATGCGTTTTCATCAGTGGGCCAAAAATGCGCTACTGTTTACCGCAGCAGTGTTTGCCCATGAGCTTTTTGCTCCGGAAGTTTTTGGGAAATTGATATTAGCTTTTTTCTCCTTTGGTTTTTTGGCTTCCGCAGTCTATTTGATTAACGATATTCTTGATCTGACTGCTGACCGGGTGCATCCTCAAAAAAAGTTTCGGCCTATTGCAAGTGGTGACTTCCCGATTGAAATAGCATCGGTCGGGGCAGTCTTTCTTATCGTTACTAGTCTCTGTGCCGCTTGGTTAATAGATCCCGGTTTTGGGGGTATGCTAATAGGCTATTTTATCATTACACTTTGTTACTCTCTGGTTCTCAAAAAAATAGTTTTAATCGATGTTCTAACGCTGGCCATACTTTATACTTGGCGTATTCTGGCTGGAGCTGTATTAACGGACATCACTGTAAGTTTCTGGCTGTTAGGATTTTCTGTTTTTATCTTCTTGAGTTTGGCTCTTGCTAAGCGTGCTGGAGAGATATTGCAACTCAAACAGATTTCTCTTAAGACTGGGCGAGGCTATCAACCCGATGATATTCAAATGATTGGTATGCTTGGGGTTGCCAGTGGCTTCAGCGCTGTGGTTATACTTACTCTTTATTTAAACAGCCCCCAAGTTATAGCCTTTTATCAGCAGCCAGTATTCCTCTGGCTTAACATTATTTTTGTGCTCTATTGGATCAGTCGTGTTTGGCTCAAAACTTTTCGTGGAGAAATGCATCACGATCCCATAGTGTTTGCGATCAAGGATCCGGTGAGCTATGCTATCGGTTGTGGGGTTTTAATTTCAGCTATCGCTGGTGCCTACTTGTCTTTAGGTATCCCATGACAGAGTGATGACAATAGAAAAGGAGCATGTTTGTGAGATCACTGATCTTTAAAAAGTGGCTGTCCCTCATTTTGTCGATGTCTCTATGTTTAAGTCTCTCTTCATGTGGTGATAAGAAAGCTGGTGCTATTGCTGGCGCCTTAGTTTGTAGTTTATTAGCGGCCAGTGTCGATCAAAAAGCGTTGACTGTCGGTTTTGCTGCGGACTTTCTGAGTGCGATAAAATCAAAGTTAGGATTGTTTGCGCTAGATGACGATGCTGTAAATAGTAGTATCCAGACTACAATTAATTCAGCATTGGATGCGGCTTCTATCGGCAGCTCGATTAAGGTTTCCTCAGTTCAATCGATTGCAAAATCCTCAGATGGTAGTGATGATGGAGTCCGCTTTCTCAATTTTGAAGGTGATCTAGCCGTTGGGGTTAGTTTTGTTTCGAACTTGTTGGAAAACACTGCTGTGCAAAGTGCCATTAGTGGTAATTTGGGTCTGACTAATAGTAATCCCTTTAGCTTTATTGAAGACAGTTATCGGGTCTATCTAACGGGTAAACTATCTTCTTTAGGTATGACTAAGAATACATCTAAGCAATGGGCATACAGTCAGACCAATCTAACTAATGCCCAGAGTATAGCAGCAGGCCTAACGAATGCAAAAAATGAGGTTGTTGTTGCGGTCATTGATACTGGAGTTGATATTGATCACCCTGCCTTAGCTGATAATTTATACAAAAAAAATGGTCAGGTAGTTGGTTATGATTTTGCTAATAATGATGATAATGCCGATGATGACCAAGGTCATGGCACTCATTGTGCTGGTATTATTGCAGCTAAGAATGANGGTACTGATGGAATGGTTGGGGTCTCAGANACCNTGGCTGCGGGTAAAATCAAAATNATGCCGATTAAAGTTCTTGCTGCAAATGGTTCGGGCTCAACTGCGAATATTAATAAGGGNGTTCGCTGGGCNATGGCCAATGGTGCCGATGTGATTTCNATGAGTCTGGGNGGTGGTATGGACTTTAAGGATCTTACCAGCGCTAACGGCACGGAAAGTTCAGTGATTCGTGATGCTATTAACGCAGGTATTATCGTGGTGGTGGCTGCAGGCAATGAAAATTGCCCGTTAGGTGGTGTTTGTGAACAAAGTTCTTTGTTTGTATTAAGTAANACGATTGATGAATATACCGTGTTACCATGCTCATACAATGGAACGATTTGCGTTGGTGCATCTGATCCAGATGTCACAGTTGCTTCCTATAGTAATTATCCCTCAGCCAAGAGNAAGGGGGTGGATCCTGTTACTACTTCTAACAGTAACAAGCGGACTAGCCCCGATATCATCGCTCCAGGTAGTCAGATATANTCGACCTATAATGATGGTGCNTATCGGTTTCTNGATGGAACCAGCATGGCTACACCGTTGGTTGCAGGGTTAGCNGGTATCTATAAGTTGAAGGTTTCATCGGCTCTCGAAGGTCAAAAAGGTTCGANCTCTCAGGTNTTATTTCGGGATCTNTTACAAAAGTCAGAANTTGCTTTAAAACTAGANTCTTCAGACACAAGGAGTTATGTNGGGCAGGTGGACGTGAACTATTTTATGAGTCAGCTACAGAGCTTTATTAATGGTTCTGACGCTGGTTCGGCGCCAGACTTAAATGAAGTGACATCACCAAAGCCAGATACTGGTGGTAGTGGCGGTGATGAGGTTCCAAACTTGCTTTCTAGCCTTTGCAGTGGTTGANCTATCAGGCTCNTGNTGTCTAATAGCAATTGCTCATGGTTGGATGATTGATATTTGAAATTGTTATATNCGAATCACAGCTTTTTTGTTTTAGTTCGTGATCAATTNGACCNTTTANTAACTGCTGTTGTTTTTATGGCAGGGCCGTTTAACACATTTAGTGATTCTTCAGNTNTNCCCCAGTTAAAAATTTAATGTCCTGATTATAGTGAGATAACTATATATGNACCTANGCTAATGTGCTTTTTTCTCGCCTGCGACTCAGGAGAATGCTAGGAAAAAACCTGCAAATATAAATNTCCAGGAGGTTNTGGAAAATGCTCTTTACCAAATCCTANGAATTTAATCGGCTTGCATCCAGAGAGAACTCAGTTAGGCTAACGAATCGTATTGCCTTAGCGCCAATGACGAATCAGCAATCCCATGATGATGGTGTTGTTAGTGAAGATGAAATTCGTTGGTTAGAAGCNCGGGCTAAAGGNGGCTTTGGGTGTCTNATCACGTGTGCTGCTCATGTTACCGTTGANGGTCAAGGCTGGCCNGGAGAAATGGGGATTTTTGGAGATCATTTACTGCCNGGCCTTAGTCAATTAAGTGGCCGTCTAAATATNTTTCCAACAAAAACTTTGGTNCAGCTTTATCACGGTGGATTGCGTAGCCCAAAATCTTTGACTGGGCGTATTCCTAAAGCGCCAACTTCCTANCCTGTTGGTGAAGGNAAGCCTGATGGTTGCGAAGCTCTTACTCTTACCGAAGTNCATCAGTTGAGGGATGCNTTTATCGCTGCAGCAAAGCGTGCTCATGAAGCAGGNTTCAGCGGGGTCGAACTTCATGGTGCNCATGGNTACTTGATTCATCAGTTTCTCGANCCTGNTTTTAACCAACGGAATGATGCCTATGGTGGTGATCTTGANGGACGCTCTAGATTTCTGATGGAAATCGTTAAAGGAATTCGNGATTTACTNCCAGNCGAATTTCTGGTTGCGGTTCGGTTATCACCAGATAGTTATGACAATGANAAAAGTGTTAATCTAGTGGATACGGTTAAGTTGGTNNAGGAACTNNCCCAACTGGATATTGATATTATGCACTATTCCCTNTGGGATTTTAACAAAACATGTAAAGACTCTACCGGCAAANATATTCGGCCCATGGATTTCTTGTTAGAGGCCCATCCCAAAGGGCTTACATCAATGGTTGCTGGGGGNTTTAAAAATCTAGATGATGTTGAAGAAGCATTGCGNTCNGGAGCGGATTTAGTGGCNTTAGGAAGGNTGGCTATTGCTAACCCTGATTGGCCNCATCGTGTGGCGGATGAGCCGGANTATAAGCCCCTCGAAGCTCCTTATACTGTGGCTCAGTTAAGGGNAGCATCTCTGGGTGAAGGCTTTATTAANTATATGTCTCGNTGGCCTGATTTTGTGTCGGATGCGNCTCATTAAATNTTATACCGACGAAATCATTTGAGTGNGCTNTCGAGANTATTGANGGCTCANTTANNGTTTTCTTTTGTTACACATCTNGATCAACTGTTGAGTAAGATGATGATNCGTTTTTTGTTAGGNNTGGANTTTAAAGCCAAACCCTNAGTCCCATACTGATGGCTGCACCGTCTCTTTTCATGCCTTCGAANTCACCGATACCNTTTTGTCTTCTCAATTCTTCTTCNTGATTACGATAATTGCCGTAGATATGAAGTGTTTCTGACAAACCATAATTTATACCTAGTCCCCAGTATCGGCCATTACCTGAAAATTCAGTCACTTGATTGTTTTGACGGGTATTGAGGAAAGTCATGAACCCTCCAGCAATGGTCTCTAGGTTGAATAAAGGAGATCCGAATATCAATTTTGTATCCAGAGATATCCGTGATCCATCAGCGGTTTCAGGTTCTGCCGCATTGATGGTAGATTGAAGCATTTCATATGACAGGCCGCATTGGAAAAAACCTAGCAATTCGATGCCGAGTGAGTTTTTCACCCCATAGCCACTCCACTTGTTTTCCAGATCACTGGTGCCTTCTGCGCCTTGCCTTGTTATATCACCATATTCTCGAAAGACTCCCTGAGTTAAATATAATGAGCGTTCATAGCCAAATAGGGGAGCAGCATTTTGCTGGTATGCATGAGTTTTGGAAACCGATGGAGAGCTATATAGCAAGCCAGCCATGGTTATTAGGATTAAGTAAAAGTATTTCATTTCCGAGCCTCTAAAACTATCTAAATTGGTATTTTGCTAAATCATAGCTTCGTTTAGTCAAATCAATTTATCTATGTGATTTGGTAGTATTTCTTGTGTTTATAAAAGCAATAATCATGCCTCTATTTTTTATAATAATTTTAGTTGCTTAATGTTTAGCCTGGCGTTATCTGATCAAACCTTTGACAGTCGGAGGTGTCGCCTAGGGATAATACAACACATATCTGTAGTCTATAGTGTTAGCTTATGGTCACATACACTCTGGTTGTGCATCATTATTTTCCAGCAATCTGCTGTCACAAAAACCATGATCGTAGCTTTTAAAAAATTAAGTCATGGGCTTTATCTCTTGTTTGATTGGTTATAAACACCTGTTTCTATAATCCTATTAGCCATGTGGTTTTGGCTCAAAATCATTCTTAAATTTCGAAACTATTTAGACCGAACAAGCCTCTTTGTGGGAAGTAAGGTTTACTGAAAAAATTTTTCTTCAGGAGTTTATGAGCGGATGAACCGTAGATTGATTTTTAGTTCTATCATTGTGTTGAGTTTAAGTTGTGGTGAAACCGAAGATATTAGCTTTTCAGCTAACTTACAATATGAACCTGCAGTCACTATAGTCGCTAATGAGCAAACAACTGCAGTTGCTGTTGATTCAGGAGATTTAGCTGGTGCTCAATTGAAGGTAGTTCCCGGTACTATCCCACTTGGCTCTGAGGTAACTATTGGAGAGGCGCCAGTACCTGATCTTTTCAAAGGGTTTGCTGCTCAAGCTGGATCGCGCGTTATCGCTTATGCAGCCAAAGATAAAAATGGTAAAAATTTAGATCTTGTAGCTGTGGCTACGCTTGCGATTCCTATCAAGCAGGCTCCGAGTATACAATTGCCAGAAATAACTTTAACAGACAATCGATTCCCGAATCTATGTGTGCTGATGAAGCCTCATGATAATAGACCGCCGAGAGTGTGGCGGCGTAATGCTATTGTCATCGAGAGTAATACTGCTTTGGTGGAGACCCGACGGTTAGGCTTATTTCAGGTGGTCTATTGCGGGCAAAATAAGTTAACTGGGTTCGAAGAGGTGGGAAATTCTTCACCAGTGNTGGATNNCTCGTCTCCTGAGGTGGANGNGATAGCTGTCGATCATCCTGAGGATAATCGATATGAATTCATCACGATGANAGTTACTTTCAGTGAACCCGTTATCGACTTTAATTCGGATGATATTGTGGTTGTAAANGGGGATAAATCCAATTTTAGTGGCAGTGAAGCTGAATATAGTTTTGAGATNAAACTATTAGNGGCGGAGGTGCTGGTGGATATACCGGCTANTGTAGCAAAAGATAATGCTGGTAATGGTAATGTTGCTGCCAATCAGTGGGATATTTTCGAGCAATTCCCAGATCTGTTGAAAAATCCGCCGGCAGGNGGAATCTCCACTGAGATCCCTGATCCTGGAGNGCAGGAGATCGCNGCTGGGGGNANTATGGATTTNGTATCGCCNGTGACGTTTGACGAAAATATGCCTCCTAACATTGAATCACAGGAGCTCTTTGATGCTAAGTCAGCCTTCTGATCACNCTCGAGAAATAAAGNNNCTGGCCAATTTGGCTATANCCATAAATTGNCACTGTCACCGNCAAGTNGCTGTGTCTGAGGGANCTTAGCTATNTCNAACTATTTTATTTTTTATATAANTNGCTGACCTTCATTAATTCTGGCCACGATCGATTTAAANTCCAGTTTATAAACATTGTTAATATCAAGGGATCACGAATAAATTGTGTTCTTTAAGTTTTCAATTTGATTGCTAATGGTTAATATTGATGTTGTTTCGAANCACGAAATGATTCGTTGAACATTCCAATAATTGTTGCTAGGAATGTCGTTATGGTATAGTTTATGCCCTCCGGTCTGCTTCTGGCGACCCCGGCACTTGATNAGGTGTTGAGTGAGGTGAACCGCAACCTTGGAGTACTAATTATATGTCAAAATTCACCATTCCAATTTTGGATCTGAATGACTATCGTTCAGTCAATGTCGCAGCTAAAGATAATTTTATTGAAGACTTAGGAAAAGCTCTGCAAGATGTGGGTTTTTTTGCTTTAGTGAATTCCGGAGTCGACTTTTCCTTGGTNGGACAAACCTATGATCTGCAAAAACAGCTNTTCGATCTACCTTTGGATTTAAAATTATCATATGAAAATGAGAAGCTTAAAGGGCAGCGNGGATATATTTCCTTTGGTAAAGAGCATGCNAAAGGTTTCGATGCTCCGGACTTGAAAGAGTTCTGGCATGTTGGGCAGGAGCTNGATGAAACCGATCCTTTNAATGAACTTTATGCGAAGAATATCTGGCCAAAAGAAGTAACNGGNTTTAAGTCGGCTAGTTTGAAATTATATGATCAGTTGGAACAGTGTGCCCTAACATTACTTGAGAGTTGTGCTCTGTATGCAGGNGAAGANACNAATAGATTTTCTTCTATTGCGGAGAAGGGTAATTCGATCATGAGAATGATTCACTANCCACCTATTCCCGATGATGTNAACCCAGCTAGTGTTAGAGCAGCAGCCCATGANGACATTAACCTTATNACTCTNTTGGTTGCGGCAACAACATCAGGNTTAGAGATTCAGTTGCCGGATGGCANTTGGATGCCAGTAGTTACNCCNGATGATTGNATTATNGTCGATTCTGGTGANATGTTGCAGAATATTACCAANGGTTTTTACCGNGCNACGACTCATAGGGTNGTAAATCCAGATAATAGTCGGGTCGCTCGGATGTCGATTCCTTTCTTTGTGCATGCNAGATCTGANGCTAGTCTTTCTCCNTTAGCTTCTTGCATCAATAAAACNGGNGGAGAACAANCTTTTCCAAATATTACTGCTGGTGATTTTTTGAGTCAGAGGTTGGCAGAAATCGGTTTTTGATTGAATACNATAATTTNAATCCAAAAAAATCCTTGAAGTGAGATNCTTCAAGGATTTTTTTTATCCCTAACTAGGAAAAATTTTCCGTATAGANCTTTTGGAAGNCTGTCGATGTGNAGATATTCGATNGGACTNAGANTNTATGTTTTGGTNCTAGNNTTACAAATTTTTTTANTNNTAATATTAGTNNCTTAGNATTTTGTTGNCGACTAAANCTNAAATTCTNAACTCAAATNTAGTNGATCAAGACATAGAGGTTCAATGTTTTTAGCNGAGAAAATTAAGANTCTGGTGGTATTTGTGGTCATTGGCGGCTTATGGTCGACTTCNCTGATTGCGGATCAAGTTCTNGTGATCNAGGCGAACNAAAAGAGTTATCCACTGAGCCCTTATCTAAATTACTATGAAGATAAGCTNGGTGATCTAGATGTTAAACAACTATCNTCNCCTGATTTCNNTCAAAAATGGAATGTTAACGATCAANCAGTCGCNAATTTTGGTTACACTAGTTCNACTTACTGGTTGCGTCTNATGATTCGNAATGANTTGACTAAACATAGTCAGGTTTTTATNGAGTTGGAAAATAATATATTNGGAGACGTCGAATATTTTACTAGGAATTGGCGTGGCGATTGGGTGAAGAAAAGATTTAGTAATGAGTTGCCTTTTTCCCAAAGGGANGTTTCCTTCAACAGGCCNGTATTCANATTAGATATTAGCCCCTATAGAAATAATACTATTTACTTAAAATTTAGAGCAACATCTGCCNTGTATTTACCTTTGACCCTTTGGGAATCNCAGGCTTTTGCAGAAAAAATTATTGATGAACGCTCTGGNTCNTTTCTTTATCTAGGCTTGTTGCTNATTATGTCTATNTANCACTTGTGCTTNTTTTTTAAAGAANGAAAAAANNTATATTTNTACTACNCNTTGGCTATNGGTCTCTATATGNTNGTTTATATGGCTTATAAGGGTCTTGCCTTTCAGTACCTTTGGAGTCAGTCGATTGNCTGGGAACGTATAGCCTTTCCTTTCCTTCTGTCCNTNTGNCATNTGTCTTGGGTGATTTTNACTAGAAGTCTNATCAATATAGAACGGTCTTCTCGAACAGTTNATTTTCTGCTTAAACTTTCGATATTTGCTGCCATGATNGGNNTAATCGTCATCATTGTTTCTTCTGCGGGTACAGGTATNATGGTGAGNAGCATTCTCACTTGTTTAATATTNCCCNTCTATTNGTATAGTGCCTATATTTCTTATCAGAATGGTGATCAATGTGGGAAGTATTATCTTAGGGCTTTAACGTTCTTTNTTGCAGGAATAGCTCTTTCTTTCTGTTACTCAATGGGNTTGANTTTTGGTGGTGTGCTGNCTAAATTAGGTTTAGAGATAGGATCTGCAATCGCTTTAATTTATGCAGCTATGGCNATTGATGAGTATANTAAGTATGAGTACGAGCAGAGTAAGANTGCAATTCGTGATGTAAATNAAAGCCTTAGACGTAAAATTNCCGAGAAAAGTATCGACACTCGCATTATGNTAGCCAATATTCATGTTGCACATAAAGAGTCTGAACTTCTGAGGAAAAAAGTTGATCTTCAACAGGAAGAGTTAAAGGAAGCTGATAANCAAAAAAATAACTTTTTTCAAAGTATATCCCATGAACTTCGAACGCCTTTAACAGTAATTATTAACCCACTAGAGCATGCAGCNNGTGTATACAAAGATGATCAAAATATTCGGATAGCNTTAAAGAACTCTTGGCGCTTACTTAGGATGATTAATCAGCTTTTAGACTTTCAGAAAATAANNGTTGAAAAAAATGATCTGACNCTTNCNCCATTAGATATTAGNTATTTTNTGAATCTATGNGGTGACTATTTTTCAGCTGCNTGTGTGCATAAGAATATAANTTTTACAGTTCGAACTGACGAACCGANGGAACACACTGTCCAGTCGGCAGTTGAGNTTGNNGATNATGANGGTATTGCTGGCGCTATTCAGAGTGTNAAAAANACGATAGGAACAAAGCCAGTCTGGGTAATGGCNGAAGTTCAGGCTNTGGAAAAAATNATTTTCAANTATCTNTCTAATGCTCTNAAATTTACTCCAGAAGAAGGACATATTGANTTAGGTCTATCGGTCAAAGGTGNAATTGTNAGAGTTTATGTTAAGGANAGTGGGCCNGGTATTAGTCGCAATAATCAGAAAAAACTATTTAAAGTNTTTAATCAGCTNGATGAATCAACTTCTCGAACAGATGAAGGTACAGGTTTAGGTCTGGCGCTGGCTAAAACATTAGCTAAACATATGGATGGACAAATAGGAGTCGACAGTTCCGTCGGTGAAGGTAGTTGTTTTTGGGTTGATTTTAATATTCTTAAGCCAGTTAAGTCTCTGACTAGAGTACTCATTGTCATTGAAGATCAGAAATTGGGTAAAACTATTTACGATAGTTTAAAGTCGACGGTTAACAATAATGAAATAGAATGGAAATCATCGATTGATGATGCTATTGCCTTTCTCGAAGAGCATTCTGTTTGTTGTATAGTTTCTGATTACAATTTTTCTAACAAGAATGGCTTGGATCTACTCAGTGTTGTTTCTCATCGCTTTCCCAGCATTTATAGAATTCTTATTACTGCAGAAACTACATTTGAAATGCTGGAGAAAGGTGCCAATGAACATTTTGTTGACAAATTTTTACCTAAGGCCAATTGTCCTGGCCCATTTATTGAACGTTTAAAAAGATTAGTAGTTGAGCATTTGTCACTACCTCAAGCCGAGTTTGAACCTGTGAAACCCGTTATCGATCTTTTGATAGTAGATGATGATCCTGAAGTGTTAGATTTTTTGACCCTAATATTCTTAGAAATATATTCTGCAGAAGAAATGGCCGCTGTTTCATCAATAGGTGATGCCAAAGACTATTTGTTAGACCATAGGGTGCGTTGTGTGCTGAGTGATTATAATTTAGGTGATGGTGCTGATGGCTTAGACTTATTGGCTTTTGTTACGTTTAATGAACCTATCTGTAAACGAGTATTGATGACGGCGGAAGCAGATTTGGGTATCATGCAGCGAGCATTAAACGAAGGTTCTGTCGATTATGTTTTCTATAAACCACTAGAATCATCAATGGTTCGATCAACTGTACGTCAATTAATTAATGATAGTGTTATGGCTTCTCCTACTGCTTTGGATAAGAACTACATATTTCAGTCGTGGCATTTGGCTGAAACAGCTGATTATTTTCAACAATCTGAAGAACCAGTTGTTACTGGTAGTGGTAAACGTATTTTGGTAATCGATCATATGGCAGATATGCGTGCATTAATAGCCAATGACTTGAGAAAATATGGTTATATAGTGATTTGTTGTAACGGTGGTAAATCAGGGCTGGTCGCTGCTCATGAATATCATCCTGACTTGATTATTACTGATTGGATCATGCCCGAGATGACAGGACCAGAATTTATTAAAAACCTGAGAGANGATCCAGATTATGCCGANATACCGATAGTCTTACTAAGTGCTAAAAGTGATGAAGATAGTCANTTAGTTGATGTNGAAAATGGTGCTNANGCTTTANTAGGTAAGCCTTTTAATGAAAAGGANCTGTATTCGCTAGTACGAAATATGCTTCANCTAACNGAGACCANTAAGCGNGAGGTNAGGCATATCAAAGANCTNTTNGCNCAGGCAGAGAAGCTGTCTCAANTGGGAGCTATGGNTTCCAGTGTAGGCCATGAAATTTCAAACCCATTGACGCTGGCAGGAGTTAATTGTGAGTTGATGGAGATNCGNTTTAAGAAAATCGATAAAGAACTAGAAAANTTATCAAANGTTGATNATGAACAGGTAANNAAAATAAGCTCTANNATAGCAAAAAAAGTCGAGGATNTNCGAAAAATAAATGGCAACAANGAAATTGCTACCCAACGNATNCAAGATATTAGTATGGCNCTTCGCAGNCAAAGCCGCCTCGAGCATGAACCAACCAAAGGTGTGGATCTCAATGAATTGATCAGAGAATCNATGTTGATTACNGGCGGTAAATTAAAAATGATTGAAGTANAAGAATCATTTGNGNAGATACCNGAAATTACTTGTTATCGCAGCAAGATAGGTCAAGTCTTGANCAATATTATTGCAAACGCTGCAGATGCATTAATCGACAAAATGGATAAGGTTCAGNTNGCAGCTATGGAAAAAAATNATCAAGANCCATCTGCGGATCTGGATCCTATATTTGTNGCTAGAATTGGTTTATCGANCCAGCCGGGAGATCGTAACGGTAACAGTGGTGTCCGAATNATTATTTCGGATAATGGNGACGGTGTNCCGGAGGATATTCGAAATAGCATNTTTAANAAATTTTTNACGACTAAAGTTGCTGGTCAAGGTACCGGTTTGGGGTTGGCCTTATCGGCTGANATTGTAAAAGAACATGGCGGTGTCTTNCTGGTTGGTGATGATTCAGCNCTTGGTGGAGCAAGNTTTGAACTATGGTTGCCACTTCAGGGTGTNGGTTCTGTTCNAGATCCTAAGGTNGCTTAGTCTATTGGTTNCTNTCCTATNTNCTTGATCAGTTATGATTAAGCTTCATCATCTAAATCCAAAAACCTTATTTCTGCCAGCCATAGGTTAGCCAAGGTATTAGCGATTACAGCCAAATGACTCTTTGTGAGATCTTTAAATGAAGCTTCGACTTTATCAGGAAAAGCTCTCTTGGCTTTTAACTTGGGCTAGTAAGGCTAACAATATGCAGATATTGCATTTATAAGAGTAAGTCTTATGGGTGTCGAAGATTAGTGAGAGCTATGCCATTGAATATTGTGCTGTTCGTTCGCTCTTCTATTTCATCATTAAGGTTTTGGTAGGCTGTATCCCAATCCTCTGGATTATTTTTATAGAAGTATCTTAAGCTAGACTGATTGGTATTTGATTCTAAATCAACGCCGGGTAGGCTAGGAAGATGATTGGGATTAAGCAGGCGCTGCGTCTCAAGGCTTTTGAGCCTTTGTAACAAGTCTTTTCTTTCCTGAAAGTTAAATTTTTTAGATTTCTTAGTAGTCTTGATTTGGCTGTTCGGATTGTCAATATGTTCTTGTCCGCGTTGCTCGGATTGATTTGCTTTAAGTCGATGTCTACTACTAGATAATGCTTTTTTTTCGTATCTGTAGCCGAAAAAAAGGTATTCTACTGGGCGGTCACTTAACTTGCGGCCTTTTTTTAGCTCTCTTTGTTTATAGAGTGCTGACAGTTTGTTAGTCGTGAGTTGACTCATCTTTTTTCCCTATTTAAATGCGCTCTTAGTACTCCAAGATTGGTTGTATAAACCGGCATATGATTGTCATCTGTTGTCATCCATTATCTCATCACGTTTTGAGCATGAAACGTCCTAATGGATCCATGTCTTCTGCATACTCACTACATTTTAGCATCTGGGTAGACATGGTTCAATGTGGCTAGAGTAGATCTGTAAAGTTGTCTTTTAGTTCTTTTTAATGTTAAGTATACTGATGTCGATATTTGTGTTAATCATTAATGAAAACAAAGGGAGATGATCATATGGAATCTCATAGCAAAGCCGAACGTTTAGCGATGAAAATAGATCATACTGCTCTGAGGCCGAATACTACCGAAACAGATGTGATCAGGGTTTGCTCCGAAGCCAGAGCTTACGGTTTTAAGGCAGTATGTATCGAAAGCAAGTGGCTCAATTTAGCGACAATGCATCTTGAAGGGACACGGGTGCTCCCGATTACGGTGATTTCGTTTCCTCACGGGCAGGATATCCTGGAAACGAAAGTCGCTGATATAGAAAAAGCAATCGGTCTTGGAGCTAAGGAAATTGATATTGTTATGAATCGGCGTTACTTGCAGGATAAGGATTACCGCCAATTATACCGAGAGCTTTCAGCTGTGGTTCATGCATCAGGTAAATATCCCCTAAAAGTCATTTTAGAGACTAGTGAATTGACTGACCATGAAAAGGTGATTGCTTGTTCGATAGCGCAGGCAGCAGGGGTTACCTTTATCAAAACTTCGACAGGATTTTCTAAATATGGTGCTACAGTCGACGATGTTAAACTGATGCGACAGACTGTTGGTGATAAGATGAAGATTAAGGCAAGTGGTGGCATTCGATCATTGTTGGATGCTGAAGTTCTTATGGCAGCTGGTGCTGATCGTTTTGGTTGTTCGACTTCAATCGATATTATGGATGAATTGCATGAGCGTGGTTCCAGCCAGCTATAAATTGGTGATGAGTCCAGTTTATGAGCTCGTGATGTTAAAGCTACAGATTCAACCCAAGGTGATTCTTGCTTGACTGAGCCTTTTCTGCTTGAATTGAATCTTGGTCACCAAATTCTTCCTATATCCCCTCATGCATATAATGAACCACTTGATGTCTCAATTGAGTAAATACCGAGACTCAAAGGTTTTGTCATCAATGTGATAACCTGTCATGGTCATCATAACTCTTTGTTTTAGATAATAACCTGATTTTATTTTGTGATTTGGATGATTTTTGATGTGGTGAGGTAAAGAAATAATTTTCTGCCCAAAACCCACGCGCTGTGACACAATGAAATGATATGAAACCATTTAGGAGAATTTCTATGATGAAACCATCCCTTCTTCTAGCGCTGATATTCTTGGCGCCCTCATTGGCAATTGGTCATGAATTTATGCCGGATAATGACCTCCATTTGGATCCACCACCTCTTACAGGGGGTATCGATGAAGAAGAATTCAATATTGTAATTGATAAAGCGGAAGCCGCTTATAATAAAGTTTTTGATGCCTTTGGGGCCAA
>PBRN01000136.1 GCA_002725955.1 Pseudobdellovibrionaceae bacterium | reverse complement strand
TCATCTTCTGCAGCTTGCTCATCTTCTGCAGCTTGCTCATCTTCTGCAGCTTGCTCATCTTCTGCAGCTTGTGAGTTTCCTTCAGCAAGCGGTTGTTCATCACTAGGCTTGGCTTCAGGACTTTCTGCAGGTTCTTCGAAAAGCGTTTCCAGGCTTTCGTTCTCCAGTAAGATATTAGCGCCAAGATTGGTATTGCCTTCACTGCCATAACGATTTTGACTCTTAGTTGATTCATTTCCACTGGTAGCCTCTTGTAATTCATTTGAGCAGCCTACCGTTGCGATAAGTACTATTAAGGCAAGTATTGGTGTGAACTGGTTCATAGTTTGGTTCCCAAAATAATAAAAGATAATAGTAGGTTTCATCTAAGTAATCTACATTATTTGGGACATTCATATATTGTATAGAAACACTATCGACAGATTTGAATAATACTTTAATAAATTTAATTAAGTCTCTAGTTTCAGTATGTTAATGAGGTCTTAAATTGAGCTCTTTTCGTCTGTATCTTATAACTGTTGAAAAATATTGAATTAAAACTTTTTTTGCCCAAACACTGTGACTATTTTAGATCAGTTCTGACATAAATGAGCCGATAGACGTCTAAACCATTTATGATTCTTAGTTAAAATCGGTGGGACTGGTAAGATGAGCTCAGGCAAAACGCATAGCATCGTTAATACTGTTATCTGTTCCTCCGGATGCATTGTAGCCTTGAGCTTTTACCCGGAACACAGGGCGGAAGTATTGGTGGTTGCCTTTGGTGCTATGATATCGACTATTTTTCTGAGTCCTGACCTCGACTTGCCTGGAACCTTCAGTCAAAAAGCTTGGGGATGGTTTGGATGGTTATGGTTCCCTTATCATTTGATTTTCCGGCACCGGGGGCTGTCTCACGTCCCACTTCTAGGGACTTTATCACGACTAATATGGTTATTTTTTGCTGTTTTTTGCTTCTATATGCTTCTGCTTACGATTTGGTTGTATGCTGGTAGCGATTATGCTTTAGGAGCCTCATTGAATGAGGCATACGCAACTAGCAGCTTGAGGCTCACAGAGGTCCTATCATTAGCTAAGCAGCATAACCATCTGCTTTTTTTGCTATTAATGGGTATGTCTTTAGCTGATTTGTCTCATTTATTCCTAGATTCATTTCGTTTGCCCCATTTTTTTAGATTCAAATAACCAAGATTCTCAATCACTCGAAATCTATTTAAAACAGTTGGTTATGGTTTTCGGAGCTCTATTCAGGACTTTAATTCATGGTATATAGACCTATTTAATAGCCATTTAGTGCATGCCAAGGTATATAGGAAGCTGATTCCAACCAGTGAGACTAGTTAAAGGCCTATCGTGAACGAATTTTCAAACTTACCGCTTACTAAAGGAATGACAGATAATCTTGACACTTTAGGGTACAAGATTATGACTCCGATTCAAAAAGAGAGTTTACCTGTCATTCTAAACGATAATGATATTCTAGCCCAGGCTAAAACTGGAAGTGGAAAAACGGCAGCTTTTGGTATCGGGCTGTTAACTAAGCTTGATGTAAAACTATTCCGCATCGGCTCCATGGTTCTTTGTCCCACTCGGGAGTTGGCCGACCAGGTGAGTAAGGAATTACGTAAGATTGCTAGACATATTCATAACGTGAAGATTCTAACCCTTTCTGGAGGGACTCCTATAGGGCCGCAACTTCAATCTTTAGAACATGGCGCTCATATTATCGTAGGAACTCCAGGCAGAATCAAAGACCATCTCGGCAGAGGGACTTTAAACGTCAAACACTTAAAGGTTTTAGTTTTTGATGAAGCAGATCGGATGCTTGATATGGGGTTTCTTGATGCTATTACTGAAATAGTGGATAAATTGCCAGCCCATCGGCAAACTATGCTATTTTCTGCAACTTATCCAGATAGTATCGAGCAAATTAGCCAAAAGTTTCAGACAAAACCGGTTCATGTAAAAGTTGAGGCTGTTCATGAATCTCAGCAGATTAANCAGGCTTTTATTGACGTNANTGGNCATGACAAGCAGCAAGTGATGATGAATATATTAGGTCACTATGAAATTAAATCAGCCTTAGTTTTCTGTCAAACTAAACAAGCATGTGATGATTTAGCTGATGCTTTGCACAAGCAAGGCTACTTTGTAGAGGCTCTTCANGGTGACTTGGATCAGCAAGANAGAGANAAAGTCTTAGCTCTTTTTTCTAATGGCAGTNTATCATTGCTTATAGCTACAGACGTAGCTGCCAGAGGTATTGATATTAAATCNCTNCAGTCGGTGATTAATTATGANTTGTCTCGTGATCCGGANGTNCATGTGCATCGAATAGGNCGNACAGGACGNCATGATCAAAAAGGTATTGCTATCAGTTTGATNANTGATANNGATCATTATCGNATCGAGCGGATNGAAANATACATGAATATANTGTGTNATAGTATTAANGCTAGTGATATTGNTAGTGAAAGCCAACCACCNGAACCNGCAAAATCTACAATTCGTGTGGAAGCAGGCAAGAAAAACAAGATGAGGCCTGGAGATATCGTTGGNGCANTAACACGAAATAATGCTATCCCCGCNTCAGCAGTCGGAAATATTAATATTTTTCCATATCANAGCATGGTTGCGATTGAACGCCATTTAGTTAAAAAAGCCCTAATCCAGCTCANCGANAACCCNGTTAAAGGNCGGCAGNTNCGATCAAGGNTTTTNAACTAATATTCTNTGGCAATGNTATTGTCATANCCCTTTATGCTACGTTGGCAGTTGGAGGCTGACTAAAGGGTAAAAATATTTTTANGGTAAAAGGTATATAGTTGTTCTTTTCTTCACCGAATCCGAATGAAACTTTGCCACCTTGTAACTCAATGAANTTTTTAACNGCATCCATACCGACNCCTCGTCCNGATATTTCACTAACTTCTTTTGCCGTTGATACTCCAGATTCAAAAATNAGCTTCATAAGTTCTTCGTAGTTTTTCTCTTTTCNATTAAATCNNTCCTGAAACTTATNACGCAGGGTTGCGAGNTCAAGNCCNCGGCCGTCGTCTTGAAAAGCAATNAAAATTTGGTCGTTTTCTTTTTTAACAGACATAGTAATAGTACCTTGACTATTTTTNCCCTGTTTTTTNCTNTCTTCAGCAGTTTCTAAGCCATGGTCAACAGAGTTNCGCAGAAGGTGAACAAAACAGTTCTTGATGGTTTTNCNNAGGTTACTATTGAGTATGAATTTGTCATTTTTGAAGACNACNTCAGGAGCTTCCTTNCCGAGTCTGCTGGCTAGCTCACGGCAAGANGCNACNTCCGATTCTAGTGTTTTTGCTAAATTATGTTCATACATAAATGTGATTTTCTCTATGACCTGGATTGANTCTCCTTNTTCNACCATTTTTANNAGNTGGCGAAGGTCATCTTTTGAAACCGATACGGANGANTTGTCGTGTCCATACAANGCTTCTANTTGATCNCGATAAAGANNTAACTGCTCTTTGATNAGCATGATAGATTGAATAACTTCNTCGCAGTTAAGATCAGAATCTGAATTGCGNAACTTTTGAATTANACTTTCTGATTCATGAGCNAGAGTACCAAGTTTCTTGAAGTCNAAGGTCATAGCNAAACCNTTGATCGTGTGAAGGTTTCTAAAAACNAATTCGGAGTCAGATATCTTTGATACTGCTTCATCTAGGTACTCTGTTGANGTNTTNAGAAATTCATGAACCTTTTTATAAGAGCGAATACGNGCTAATTCTCTGATAATCATAGCTCCCTCGGCTTCTTTTAGAGCTTGATTTTGNAGTTCGCGTAGATGGGTGACATTTTTCACAACGCATAGGATTTTTTCGATGGTNTCGTTTTCACCAGCNATTGGGCTAAAGTCGACTTCNAGAATNGTGTNNCCCATGGTGGCTTCTTCAGGGAGAAGGTGNGAATTGACATCGAATTGAAATAATTCATCTCCTAGTGGAATAGTAAGCCCCTGTCTAATGTTAGCAAGTTCTACTGATTGTAGATCCCATTTATTAAAGACAGCTTCGAACGGGTCTTTACCTGCGATATCATCAACATTCATGATGTCTCTTAGTCCAGCGGAATATTCATCATCGATCCAAAGATCATCATNTTTTCCTAGGATACGGAAAACGCCCTGAGGGATATTATCGAGTGTAGATCTAATNTCTCTAGTTTTCTCTTCTACTTTTCTTTCTAGATTCTCGTTTAGATCATCTACTTCGTCGAAAAGGTTATTGAATCGTATGGAAAGCATNCCAGCTTGAAACACAACAAACAGGGCCATGCCGATTGGNTGAATTGTGAGATTAATGCCTAGGAAAAAGCAAATAATATCAGAGATAGCTGTAACTATCGGAGCCAGATAACCAAATAGGATCATCCACGCTTGGCTTTGCCGACGAACCCAGGCGGCTACCATCCATGGTATTAGAGTCAAAATAATAACTGGCGCCCCAAGTTGAACTGCTAGTAGGCCAATATCNGAAATTTTNGGTACAGGTACCAGAGTTAAGATAGATCCAGTTGCTAATAATCCGATGGGTAAATAGGCCCATTTATAATTGAATGTNACAAAGCGGAANCGTTCTTCCTTNAGAACTAGAACNGGGTAGTAGGCGACGAGTAGACCACCAAATACCGACAGAAAATTTTCGAGATAGTAAGTCCAGGTCGTAGGAACNTCAGACATATTAAGAAATAGGCGTGAATCACCTGCTGTTAGCATNCNAATCATAGTGACTGTTGTAAACAGACCGAAAATNAANGTACTTTTGTTTTCAGTGCGTAGGAAAAATAGCATTAAATGATAGATCGAAGTTATGAACAGGAATCCCAAAAGAAAGATATCACTAACCAACGTTAAATAACGGTCACCTTGTACTTCCAGATGACTGCCCATCACGGGGGTTATGTAAAATCCCGTATCTCGGGGAGAGTAAGCACTATTATCAACGGTAATTTTTAGGTTAAAGTTATTCTCTGATGGCATATTGACAAATAGATCTCCGCGACCTCCTTTTGTGCCGTCACCGAACGAATCCCCTTTCTCCGCAATAATTTTGTCATTTATTTTGACGGTCACATGGCCTAACGGATTTTTTAGCCAAAGTACTTGGCGACCATCATTGTCTTCAAGCTGAAAATCTTTTTCAAAATTGACAATAATTTTCTGGTTTTTATCTTGATGGACAACAGGTTTGCCAACTTCTTGCTTACTTAGTTCTTCTGTATTAACAAGTTGCCATTGACCACTGTCTTTATTATAAATCTCTTTTGAGATTTTCCAGTCACCCTCAAGTGAAGTTAATGCTTGTGCTATAGGGCTTATAAAACAAACCATGGTTGCTAGCCAAAAAATTCGAAACATATTATTTTCCTATAATGATAGGTTGGAACACCGACTGGCTTAGAAATTTTTATTGGAAGCTTTAGCTGTTGAGTCAAGTGTTTAGTTTGCACCTTAATATATTATCAAATTTTGATGATAAGCTGTTGGTCGCAAGCTTTTTAGATTTGCATTTTCTGGTAAATATTCCGACCTATATGATTTAATCAAAATATGTGTCCTGGTCCGCTTTATCTGGTAATACTATATGATTTTTTACTCGATTCTATATTCTCTTCAAAGGTGCTGTTTAAATCCCTAATCAAATAAATAACCGAAGAGACTTATGAATAGCGTTCTGCTTAGATTTTAATTAAAATAATTTTTTAAAGAATGTGACTTAAGAATTTCCATAAGAACGCTGATTGTCTAAAGTATCTGCGATTCCTGAATTGTTTGTGAAGGGAATAAGAAAGAAATTGGGAAATTTAATTCAGTTAATATTAGCATGCCAATATTTGTCTCTTTTGCTGGAACCATTTTGTATAGGTCTTTGGTCGGTAACAGTACTATAAGTTCCAGGGTATTTGCCTTTATTCACTCATACCATTTTTTCTTAGTATTATTGGTTGAAGTGTTCATTAATGATGCGATCGATGCAATTTTCTAGAATCTTGATGACTATGTCAAAACCTTCACTCCCACCATAGTAGGGATCTGGCACCTCCGTATACTCCATGTCAGAATATTCACAAATTAATTTGATTTTTGACAGCGAATCTTCGGGTTTACTGCGAATCAAGCTCCTGTAGTTTTGCTGGTCCATAGCCAGTATAAGGTCGAAGGTTTGGAAGTCGTCTCTACAAACTTGACGTGATCTGCTGATGGTTTCATAGCCATAGCCAGCCAGCGCAGCTCTCATTCTTTCATCAGCTGGTTCATCATTGTGATGGTTAGAGGTGGCGGCACTCTCGTAGACAGTTGGCTGCTCACTAAGGTCCTGAATTTTTTTGTGAAAAATCGCTTCTGCTGCGGGTGATCTGCATATATTGCCAAGACAAACAAACAGTATCTTCATATGGGCTCTCCGGATGGTAAGGTCGGCTTTGACATACTTGCCATGGGTTATAAGGGTGTTGCAGTTTCTGACTACCAACAAAGCGGCATACTAGTAATCTAAACCTTTTGATTGAAGGTTTGATAGAAACTGATACGATTCGTATCTTAGCAAAAAAGTGCAGGACTAGCATACTCTGATGGTAGATGTCTCGAAACGATCCGATAAAAATAATGAATATGCGGACACTTGTTTAATCCGAATTCCCGTGTCCGAATTTGCTCAGCCGGTGCCGCGGCAGGGGAGCATTGATATGGGCGGTGGTCAGGGGGCTGCTGCATCAGGAATTGATCTA
Source organism: Pseudobdellovibrionaceae bacterium (assembly GCA_002725955.1). Lineage (GTDB taxonomy): Bacteria > Bdellovibrionota_B > Oligoflexia > Oligoflexales > Oligoflexaceae. The sequence continues at coordinate 4,795 of PBRN01000136.1, read as the reverse complement.
CATAGTCGTGTGCAGAACCGACGGTCTCAGCAAATACCTGGTTATCGTCGAGAGCTCTATGTTTCTACCGATTTTAATAAAGGTGATTATACTTTTAGAGTGAGTGGGCGTATGGACGGCTGCTGGGAAGATCAGGGTACATTGATTGAGGAGATTAAGTCAGGACCCAGTGAGAAAGAGCTTAAGCGGAAAATTGGTGAGGACCCTTTTCATCCTTGGGTTTTTCAGGTGAAAACTTATGCTTGGATGCATTATAAGGCAACTGGCGTTGCTCCTCGTTGCCAGCTACTTTTTATTTCTAACCGAACTTTAAGAGAAGCCGTTCTTGAAGTGATCTTTGATGTTGATGACTATGAATCATGGCTTGATGACAGATTGGATGCTTTGGTTGCTGAGCAAGAGCGGCAAATGGTATTTAGCAATCGACGCAGAAGAATTAGTCAATCCATTGACTTTCCGTTTGCACAGCCAAGGCAAAGCCAGAAAGAATTGATAGAGAAAGTTGCGGAAAATCTGACTGGTGATGCTCATGTGATGATTCAGGCTCCTACTGGCCTGGGTAAAACAATGGGGGTGCTTTTTCCTGTTATTAAGGAATCGATGTCGCGGGCACGTGGCACAATGTATGTCACTCCAAAAAACTCACAGCATAGCGTTGCTTTGGAGGCAGTTGAGCATCTTCGTAAGAAAGCTCCAGGTCTGCGTTCGCAAAGTATTATTGCCAAGGGTAAGGTTTGCTTAAAGCCAGAACCAATTTGTCGACCAGAAAACTGTGAATATGCAAAAGACTATTATACTAAGCTTGATAAAGAAAAAATTTTGCTGCAGTTGGAAGATTATGATGAGCTCAATGAAGATATCTTCCGTGATTTCGCCCAACGCTATGAGGTTTGTCCATTTGAGCTTTCTTTAGACGCCACGGCTATTACTGATGTTTTGGTGTGCGACTATAATTATGCATTTTCGCCAGGAGCTTCCTTAAAGCGCTTTGAGGCAGATCATTTGTCAGCTGAAGAAAAACCGAATTTAGTTATTGATGAGGCTCACAATCTCTTTGAGCGAGGTACAGGATTTTTTTCTCCTTTCTTATCTCTTCACTATCTGGAGGAGTTGAGGGTAGGTATGCGTGGCTTAGAGTTACTCGCTGATGCAGGAGAAGAGCTTCTTGATGCTTGTTTAGATCATTGTCGGGAGTTGGAACCTCCCGGGCGACAGCCCTATACTTTGATGCAGTCATTTGAAGCTGATGGTTTTTTCCGACTCGATGGTAGGATTGGTGAGCTGGTAAAAGATTACTTGGAGCGAGCTTCCGAGCTTTTACCACAGGATCCGGTTTTGGAATTGGCAAGGCACTGGAGTGCTTTTACNGGTCCNTTGAANCAGTTAGATCCAGATCGCATGTTCCTTACTTGGCGGCGAGGAGCGGGAGCTCATGGCATCAAGATGAATTGTTGTGATGCTTCAGAACATTTATCTGAAAAGATGGAAAACTTTTGTAATGTGGTNGCATTTTCAGCTACNCTNAAGCCATTTAACTATTATGCTAGGTTATCTGGATTTAACTTAGACAAACTTTCTCTNGCNGAATTCGTCTCTCCTTTTCCTAAAGAACACCGNAAATTGATGGTGATTCCTCAGGTGTCGACAAAGTNTAGAGACCGTGCATCGCAATCGTCGAAGATACGTGANGCAATACAACGTATTATTGCTACTAAACGTGGNAACTATTTCATCTTTTTTCCGAGCTTCGATTTCTTGGAAATGGTGGCTNAGGATCTAAAAATACCAGGATTTCGTTTGTTGAAACAAACCCGNAACATGAGTCGGGGGGATGTNGATATGATTCTCAGTGATCTGAAGAAAAAATCACGTAATCAGGTAATCTTAGCGGTTCAAGGTGGTGTTTTTGGTGAAGGAGTTGATTATCCCGGNGACATGCTTATAGGAACTATTGTGGTTGGTCCGGCTTTACCGGCTTGGAACCTTGANCGAGAAACCCTGCGTGGATATTATGATCAGCANTATGGCGATGGTTTCAACTATGCTTATGCATGGCCAGCTATGGCAAGAGTGATCCAATCTGCTGGGCGCGTGATCCGATCTCCTAAAGACCGTGGTGTTGTGATTCTTATGGATCAAAGGTTTGCTGACAAAACTTATACGGATGTGATGCCTGATGACTGGTTTGAACATGACGTTTGCGAGCTTATTTCCTCAACTATTATAAGTGATTTAGATGAGTTTTGGAGTCATTAGGGTTCGTATATTTTTGCGAAAAGCTTCAATCAAATCAACCGACATGGCATATTGCTGTTAAGCTGCCACTAACTGGTTAGGTAGGGTGATTACAAACTCAAAAGGGGCAAAATCTTGATTATTATTAGGAGACTTAAGAAAATTAATTTTAATATGTCCTCCAGCTTCTTCGATAAAAGCTTTAACAGCTTCCATGCCGACGCCTCTGCCTGATAGATGTCCTAATTTATCTGCTGTTGATAAATGCGATAAGAAAATTAGATTACTGATATCCTCAGGCTGTAGATTATCCTCCGTCTTAATCACGCCCATGGATTCAGCTTTTTCCTTAATCTTGACAAGATTAAGGCCCCTGCCACTATCTTTGATGCAGATAGTAATGTTGTTGTTTTTAGAATAGACATCTATTTCAATTTTACCTTCTTCTGTTTCACTCAGGCCATGGCATATAGAGTTTCTAAAAATATGACCAAAAGAATCACCGATGGCTTGTACTATATTTTGGTGCACTCTAGTATTGTTGTCCCTTATAATGAGTTTGGGTTCGGGTATGCCTATTTCTGAAGCCAAAGACTTTGCGGAAGAGGCCACATCATTAAATATATTAGATATGTTTATAGGCTGTTCTGGGTCTAACATAGATTCAATGTTCTTGACCATGTTCTGCATGTCCTGAATGTTATTGCGATCTACTTCGTGAATCGATTTAACGATTGATAGAATGGTTGGATGATCTGACTCTATTTCATTAGAGCTGTTATTTCTATTTAATTGTTCCCAGTAGATAGCGTCATATTTATAGAAAATAATATCTAGTTGCTTTAAAGCTTCTCTTAAATCCTCGGGTTCCCAAGATGCATCAGAGTCATTTTTTAAATCTAAGAATTTTTGTTCGGTTATATGGGCCTGTTCCGTTACTTCTGAAAGATGAAGCGTCCGGGCATTACCTTTGATAGTATGAGTATTTCTGAAAAGAAGATCGATTGATTGAGCTAAGTGTCTTGTGCCCTTATCAATGAGTCGCTTATTTGACTTGAGGAACTTCTTAGTGCTTTCGGAAAAAGCTTCATATTTGGTATGACTAATAGCAATTAGCTCACCAATAAATTTGAGTTCTTGCTTTTGTCTATCAGCTTCAGCTTCGAGTAATTTATATGTAGTGACATCTTTTACGCATAGTAGAATTTTCTCTATGACATCATTATCATCAGTAATGGGAGCCCAAGTTAAATCTAAGATTTTTTCGGAATTGTCAATTTTTTTGAAAATTTCCAGTGGCAGAGTCTCTTCGTTGAGTTCGAAATTTACTGCAGCATCACCGATAGAAAAATTAATCATAGAGCGAACTTGGCTTATTTTGTCTGAAGATAGGTCGGATTCACTTAGGATGAGTTCTATAACATCTTCACCGCTGATCTTCTTAGTTTGTAATATTTCTTCAAGATACACTGAATATTCGGGATGAATTTTATTATTGGCCATGATGGTGAGAACACCTTGAGGTAAGTTCTTCAGCATGGTGTGTATGTCATGTGTTTTCTGGTTTAATTGGGCGGTGCGATCTTCGACTAATTTTTCAAGGTTTTCATTTATATGCTCGACTTCTTGCAAGAGATTTTTATTGTCAACAAAAGTTGTCGCAAAAATATTACTTGATACCATTAATGCAGCCGCTGTAGCAATGACGGTACCCATGTAAATTAAAGATATAGAATGAATAAAACCTAAAGCCAAAATGGTGTCATGCACTGCAGTAAGGAAGAAGATTGTTTCGCCAATGAAAAGGATTCTTACATTCCCTTTTTGTTTAAAGTTCTCTCTGAAAAGCAAATAAATATAGTGACAAGCTATGACTAAAGCATGAATGAATAGAAATTTGCGAATGATTTGGAACATGCCAAATTGAAAGCTGAATGCCTGGAAGATAAAGGTTGCAGCCAAAACAACTAAAATGATTGCATTAAGAATATTGAACTTGCGGTAGAACTCCTTAATGAAGATCTGATTGTAAATGGAATGGAAATAAGACATCGCACCAATACCAAGATAGTGCAAAAAAAGCAGATTTTCTGGTTCAAAGAATCTTATCATTAGATCGCCAGGAAACGCATAAAACGGATATATTACGATACCGGCAGCAGCCACTGCCAGGTAAAGAGGGTATTTAGTTTTCCAATAAATAAGTAGGAAAAATAACCCTGAGACGAAAATCACATACGCTGAAATTAATCTTAGTTCTCCACCCCAGACATGATAAAGTGACAAAACGGGATCGGATTTTTGATATGGCCGAATCTGAAACGGAAGTTGATATATTCCTGTCATGAGGGGAGTGTCAATTCGAAACGACAAAATATGCTTTGGTTTTGTTATTTGGAAAGTAACTGGGATTGGCTGGATCGAATAATATTTATCGATACTATGTTTTCCTGAACGTGAGAACAGCTCTACTCCATCGAGATATATCTGTGTACTAGCCATATAGGTGTCGATCAAAACCGTAACTTTTTTGCCTATAAGTTTTTGATCAAAGTTAAGT
>PBRN01000135.1 GCA_002725955.1 Pseudobdellovibrionaceae bacterium | reverse complement strand
TCAAGACCTGCCGCAGTTTCTCCCTTAACTGACCTGAGTTTGATAATCGCATAGGGTGTTCCTCAAATAACTGTAAATTCCCATAGAGCTTACGCAAGTCTTGGTTTCAACTCTAGATGGTCAAGGTTACTTAGGTTGTATGAGACAATGATCGTGCCCCGGTTCTAATTCCACCATAACTAATTGGAATATCTGATCTAATAGAGCCTTAGAACAGCGGTTTACCCTTTGCATATCTGGCACCATGCTGCTAAAAGGTGACTATCATCACCCAATAACTTCCACATATAAGCCCCATTGGCTTTATGAATTGTTTGAGAAGAGAACCATGATCGAAGAAAAACCTTTTGGCAACGACCGCACAGGCTCTCCGGTAAAACTATATCAACTGTCAAATCAATCCGGTATGAAAGCGGAAATAACTAACTACTGCGGGATCATCAAAAAACTAATCATCCCAACTAAAGATGGGAAGGAGGTGGATGTGGTTCTTGGCTATGATACCCTGCAGCAATACCTGGGCGACGAAGCATTCCATGGAGCTATTGTCGGTCGTTATGCCAATCGCATTGGTGGTGGCAGCTTTCAATTGAATGGTAAGCAATATGATTTAGCTACGGGCGATGATGACGTGACCTTGCACAGCGGCCCAGCTGGTATGAATGATGCTGTTTGGTCAAGTCGCAGTGAAATCACTCACACTGAATCTCAGCTAGTTCTTTCTTACCAAAGTCCTCATTTGGAACAGGGATTTCCCGGCAACATAGAAGTTTCGGTGATATACGCCCTAGCTCATGATAAAAACCAACTGTCTGTGAGGTATCACGCCACTACTGATCAAGACACCTATCTCAACCTCACCAACCACAGCTACTTCAATTTAAGCGGCCATAACTCAGGGACAATTCTTGATGAAAGCCTCCAGATTAATGCTGATGCTTATACCCCGACCGACGCTCAACAATTACCCACCGGAGAAATCGCTGCCGTCAAGGAGACTCCATTTGACTTTACCATAGCAAAGCCAATCATCAGAGATTTCTTTACTGATAACCCTCAGCTCAATATAGCTCAAGGTTTTGACCACAACTTTGTGTTGAATAAGAAGCCAGGCCACCGCCTGTCACACGCCATTGAAGCACGCTCATCTAAGACAGGAATCACCCTCGATTTATTTACCACCAAGCCTGGGGTCCAATTCTATGGAGGGATCTTTCTTGATCAAAAAGGAAAAGGGCAAGCCCGTTACTCGAAATATACAGGCTATGCCTTAGAAACTCAGTATTTTCCTAATTCTATCCATCATCCCAACTTCCCATCTACTTTAGTGACCACTACTCAGCCATACCATGAAGAAACCATTTATCATTTCAACTAGGCAAGATAGATAGCAACTATAATTAGGCAACAAGAAGTAGGCAAAAGCATGAGACTAGTCAGCTGACGATTCATTTTTTGCCTTTTAACAAGGACTCCCACCAAAAATCAGTATCATCATTATGATCCAACTCCAGCAGCTGACCGATCCTTGGAGTTAGCAAGTTCATGCCTTTCAATTTGGCTAACTGTTTGAGTTTCTCTCCGGGCTCATACCACGGATGGGTCGACAACCGAAACATCCCCCAATGTATTGGGATAAGCTTTTCGGCTTTGAGATCTTCGTAAGCAAGACCTACTTCTGGAGGCATGAGATGAACGGCTCTCCACAGCTCATTATATTGACCGCTATCTAGAAAAACTAAATCAAAAGGACCAAGTTTGCGTCCAATCTCTTTAAAATGACTGTCATAGCCAGTGTCACCGCTGAAAAAGACCTTTAAGTCAGCAACCTGTACTACCCATCCTGCCCATAGGGTTTCATTACGACTGGTTAGACTCCGGCCTGAAAAATGCTGGCCGGGGGTTGCTGTAAACGTCACTCCATCAACCTGAAACTGCTGCCACCAGTCAAGCTCAGTAATCCTATCTTGATTGATACCCCACCCACGGATATGGGAGCCCACCCCGAGAGGGGTAACAAAAGCTGTTTTTTTGCTTTTGAAAAAAGTTACGGTATCTCGATCAAGGTGATCATAATGATCATGGGAAATGACGACGTAATCAATCTGAGGGAGATCTTTGAGTTCAATAACGGGGGGTTGAAATCTCTGCACAGTGAACATCACCGGGGATGCCGATTCTGAAAAAACGGGATCAAATAGGATAATAGTCCCCCCCAGATTCATCAACACCGTGGAATGTCCCAACCAGATGATCTTAATCCGATCAGAGCTGGTCATAAAATGCTCTAAATCAGGAATATCTTCAGGTAATTTTTGGTCCGGAACGCGATCATCTCCTTGAAAAGCCCACTTCATAAAGGCCTTCCCGAAACCCATATCCTTGCGCATCGCTTCAATAATATCGGGACGGCGGTTCACAAACTGCTTGCGCTGCTGATCGTACTGTTCTGATTTCTGCAACTTTAGGAGGTCTTCCCCAACGGGGGGAGTGCCAAATTGCGAACAACCAGGTAAAGCCATATAGAACAAACAAAAAAAGCATATTCCCGGCAACCTAACCAGTTCTTTTAGGTACTGAATGATAAACCTCCGCGAAACTTTGAGGAAGATGTGAATATCAATTTTAGCAAACTTCATGCTCTGGCAGAAATATGGAAATATAAGTTTATCTTTAAATAGGCTAAATCAACTAGAGATATAAGCCCCTACCCCACATATTCTGGCGTAAAACTTGCATAGGTATATCCATCTAGATTTATTGAATTTAAGGCCTATTATGATACAAAAAGCATTCATCATTAGACTCGCGCTGACTGCGGCGATCCTATGCCTCACGAGCTGCAAACTGAATAGCACGTCTACTCCCCAAACTGCTGACGCCACTTGTGTGGCTGGACGACAGTGTTCCTCCCCAGCTCTAATGATTCTCGGGGTACAAACAGACAAAATGAAAGTCTCGTTTGGCACGGGGTCTATCGTCACGGATGATAGAGGTACCATGAGGATTCTGACAGCGGGGCATGTGGTGAACAATCCCGAAGCGGACCTATTCCTGGCTTTACCTACCCGAGACCCCAAGTGGGATCACCTGCCAAAACAAGAGTTTCTGACCAAAGTGAAGGCCAGTATCAGATCGGGCGAGCTCGATGATTTCAGAATACCGCAAATCAAACTTTTTCCGGGAATAGAAACGCCTCTTGTAGATGCTCATAAAGATTTGGCTTTTTTAAACATCCCCAAAGGCTTTGACCGGGCAATCAATGAGGGGAAGATTCTCCCCTTAGCTGTAAATTTTAAACTGAATGCGGAAGACCTGGCCAATCGCATCCTCACTCGACCGAACGATGAAAGCTTTAGCATAGTCAGCGCTGGAATTAACGATGACGGATGCAATAAGGGTTATATGTGTGTCGTTGAACTGTCTAAAGAACGTATTAATCAGCACCTGGCCAACCAACCCCCACCATCTCGCAGCAGTGTCATCAAAACACCAGATTCTCAGACCAGCGCTATCAGGACTGAACGGTATGCTTTGGAATTTAGCGAGGACATACTCAAAGACCATTTCTCAGATCAATACCCCAGACTTATGCCAGGCGACTCTGGTTCGCCGATGATTCTTATTGAACGAGATGCCGATTACATTATTGGTGTCTATCATGCCGACTCTTTGTCTTCACCGAAGCTCAACACCTTTACTCTTATTGGGGACAGACCAGGCATTGAAACAATCGAAGATCTCGAAGCCCAAATGGAGCGGCGCATCTTTCCAGTCTGCCAATAGAGAATAAGATTCAAATCAAAGTCACGTTCAATATGACTTGCAAAACAATAATCCATTTGACTTATCCATAACCCTTTGACAAATAAAAATCACTTGCCCAGCTACCAGAATTAAGATCAAAGCTTGTCATAAAAGCGATTTGAACTCATCGATATTGATTGATATGCGTCCCGTTCGTGATAAAATTAGTCTGTCACAATAAAAAACATTGCGAGGTCAATTTCATGGCAACAGCTCAAGAACTTACACAATCAGATTTCGAAAAGATACAGCAGCTGGAAATCGAGCCATTCGAAAATATCAATCTCCCCGCATCCACTTATGAAATCATACATAAAACCGCCATAGCTAAACCGGATGCTGATGCCCTGAAATTCTTTCTACAAGGAGAAAAGTTTCAAGACTCGGTTGATTTTAGTTATCAACAGATTCTGGAGCAAATCATTCAGGCTTCTAATATGTTTCATCAATTAGGAGTGGCTAAAAATGATGTCATTTCTACTATTTTGCCCAATATACCTGAAATGCTTTTCAGCTTTTGGGGAGGACAAAGAACAGGCATCGTAGCCCCTATTAATCCGTTACTGGAACCAGAGCAGATCATTGGTATTATGAATGCACAACAAGCCAAAGTTTTAGTGACCATCGGGCCGTTTCCCAAAACCAACCTCTGGCAAAAAGCTATGATCGTCAGAGAGCAAGTCCCTACGCTTGAGCATATTATCATCATCGATTTAAAAAAATACTTAAAAGGGATTCCGAAGCTCATTGTCACGCTGGTTTCTGCTTTAAATAAATCAGCACCAGCCATCAAAGGCCAAACCATGCATAGCTACGAGTCACTACATAGCAAGCAAGATAAAGTGAACCTTCTTACCCAGCGCGTCATCAGCAAAAATGATTTTTCTTCGTTTTTCCATACGGGTGGCACTACCGGAACCCCTAAAATAGCGAGACGGACCCACGCCAATGAAGTATTCAATTCCTGGACAACCTTGCGACTACAAGAAGAACTGAGCCAGGAAAAGCTCACTAATGAAGTGTCTTTCTGTGGCCTTCCCCTATTCCATGTGAATGCAATCACCGTTACCGGACTCATACCTTGGTCCTACGGGGGTTGTATTGTCCTGGGCACGCCTTCCGGCTTTAGGGGCGAAGGAGTAGTACAAAATTTTTGGAAAATAACGGAACATTACAAGATTAATTTCTTCAGTGGAGTACCAACCCTCTACAAAAATTTGCTGGCAATTCCCGTCGGTGCAGCCTCCATTGATACCTTAAAAATAGCTTTCTGCGGCGCAGCTCCTATGCCTGTCCATACCATCACTGAGTTTGAAAAGAATATCAAGGTTAGGATTCTGGAAGGCTATGGGCAAACTGAGGGAACTTGTATCAGCAGTATGAACCCACCTATTGGCAAAGGTAAAATAGGTTCGGTAGGTTTATCCCTCCCCTATACTCAAATAAAAATTGTAAAAAAAGATAGCGATGGCACTTATCAAGAATGCCAAACCAATGAAGAAGGGATGATTATCATCAGTGGACCCCATGTGTTTCATTCTTACATGGACGAAGAACATAATCAGGGTATCTGGATCACACTCGCAGGAGATGAAAAAAAGTGGCTTGATACCGGTGACCTCGGCCGCATGGATGAGGATCACTACTATTGGATATCAGGCAGAGCCAAAGAAATCATTATCCGATCAGGTCATAATATCGATCCTCTCATTATCGAAAACCCATTTTATCAGCACCCGGGGGTTCTGCTCGCAGCAGCGGTGCCGCGCCCAGATGAAAAAGCAGGGGAATTGCCGGTTTGCTATATCCAACTGAAAAGTGGTAATAAAACAACAATTGAGGAGCTTAAGGACTGGGCTCAGCAACATATCTCGGAACAAGCTGCCATTCCGAAAAAAATTAAAATCATCGAAACCATGCCCCTAACACCTGTGGGTAAAATCTTCAAACCTGAGCTCAAAAGCCTTGAAATAAAGGATGTTATCAACGGAAAATTTCGATCGATCAATACAGATGTGTCATTTGACCTGAAAGATATCGAAGTCAAGCAGGATAGAATATACGGCTCCTATGCACTCATCACCGTTGATAAAAGGAATATGAGCCAAGAAAAAGCCATCGAAACATTGGATCACAGTCTATCCGGTTTTACGTTCAAATATAAAATCAATTTTGTCTAAAGCCTCTTGCCCATTGTCTGCGGCGCAAGACAATGGGCAAGAAAAAATAAGTTTTGGGGTTCAACCACATGACAAGTCTTGACAAAGTCTCACCCCATAGCTCACAATTTCTTAGGCTTGCAACGCAACAAATTAGCAGATTTAAATGCCAAAGCAAAAGGCAGATGGATTAGGAGTCAACGATGACCAGCAATCAGGTAAAACCAGCACTTCAATGGGCCCAAAGTTGGCTAAAACAACCTAAAAAACATCTGATCAACGGTGAATGGTATATGAGCGAAAGCAGTGATGCTTATACATCGATCAACCCCACAAATGGCGATCCTCTCACCACTATCCCGGTAGCTTCTGAGCACGATGTAAACCTTGCGGTTGAGGCTAGCCGAGCGGCATTTAACGATAAGATATGGCGAGGGCAGAGCCGTAAACAACGACGACAGGTGATGACCAAAATAGGCGAGCTTATCCGCAACCACCAGCATGAACTAGCGACCCTGGAGAGCCTAGACAATGGCATGCTCTGGTCTGAAGCATACGATGGCAACATGCCAGACTGCTCTGATATCTTTGATTACTATGGTAGCTGGGCCGATAAGCTATACGGCTCTAAAGTCCCTACGGAGGAGGGCGTTCTTAATTACACCGAATGGCAGCCACTGGGTGTCGTTGGCCTCATTGTGCCTTGGAATTTTCCTTTACTAATGGCTATGTGGAAAGTTGCCCCTGCCCTTGTTGCAGGTAATTCTATCGTCATCAAGCCTTCCAGCGCCACTTCCACATCATTGATCCGGTTATGTGAACTGATTCATGAACATCAACTACTCCCTGCTGGAGTGCTAAATCTAGTTTTAGGTTCAGGTAAAACGGGAGATGCCATTGCCCATCATGATGATATTCAAAAAATTTCCTTTACCGGCAGCACCGTTGTGGGACGTAAGCTGGTGTCTGCATCTGCGGCTTCTAACCTCAAACAACTCACCCTCGAGTTAGGGGGAAAATCACCGAATATTATCTTCGCCGATGCCCCAAACCTACAGGCAGCAATCGATCGTTCGTTTGATCTCACCATGAGTCAAAAAGGAGAAAAATGCTCTGAGCCAACCAGGCTTTACGTGCATGAAAGCATATACGAAAAGGTAGTTGAACAAATGTCGGCCAAAGCCGAAGCCGTCGTCTGCGGCGACCCTTTTGATGACAAGGCTCAACAAGGACCTCAGTGTACTGAGGATCATATGAATCAGATCCTAAAATATATCGAGCAAGGACGAAAAGACGGACGGATCACTGCTGGTGGCTGCCGTGATACTAAGGGAGATAATGCCAAGGGTTTCTTTGTGCGACCAACCATTATCGTCGATTTACCCCATGATTCAACCGTCGTCCAAGAAGAAATTTTCGGACCAGTCCTTACTATTCATAAATTTGCCAGTGAAGAGGAAGCCATCCAGCTTGCCAATGACAGCAAATACGGTTTAGCTGCTGGCTTATGGACGGCAGACGCATCCAGAGCTCATCGAGTAGCTAGTCAACTAGAAGCGGGCATGATTTTCGTCAACAAGTATGGTTGCTATGATTTTGCCAGCCCTTTTGGGGGTATAAAGCAAAGCGGATGGGGCAAAGAGATGGCAGCCGATTCCCTAAAGGCATTTAGTCAGGAAAAGTCCATTTGGCTCACTTTATAAGCAGGAGGGTTGATGAAAACTAAAGCGGCCATTCTTCGTCAATGTGGACAACCCATGAGCATCGAAACTATCGATATTGCTCCCCCTCAAAACAATGAAGTCCTGGTGGAAGTTAAAGCTTCCGGCATTTGTCGCAGTGATCTAAACAGTTATTTCGACCCAGCCACTCCCCTACCTATCATTCTAGGTCATGAAGGAGCAGGCGTGGTCAAAGCCTTGGGCAAAGGGGTCACTCACGTTAAAGAAGGAGACCATGTGGCACTATCATGGGTGCCCAGCTGTGGTAACTGCTTTTACTGCCTAAAAGGCACCAGACAGCTTTGTGACACCGTGGCCCAGCACCTATTCAACGGCACTTTACTAGATGGGACCAAACGTTTTACAAGGGACGGAACCAAGATTGGTCACTATTCTCTAATATCAACCTTTAGCAACCACACGGTTGTTCCTGCGAAATCATGTGTGCCTATCCCGCAGGAACTCCCCTTTGAACAAGCCTGCCTATTAGGCTGCAGCGTAGCCACCGGCTGGGGAGCAGCCCGAAAAGCAGGAAATGTTCAAGCGGGAGATCATGTGGCGATCTTCGGCTCCGGAGGCGTTGGTGTGGCTGCGATTATGGGAGCGAAAGGAGCCCGAGCAGACAAGATCATTGCCATCGATCGTAAATTAGTAAACCTCGAAAATGCCTATACCTCAGGTGCCACTGACAGCTTCCTAGCTCCGGAAGCCAATGACAAAAAAAGCTCTCAAGATCTTACAGCCAAAATTATGAAGTTAACAGCGGGACGCGGAGTTGATTGTGCCATTGATACCACCGGTCATACAGCTGGCTTTGAAGGGGCATGGTATGCCACCCGCAAAGGCGGCACCATCATTGTCGTCGGAGCCTATATGGCTAAAACCATGAGTATTCCAAGCACAGGTTTCCATCAAAAAGCCAAAACAATCAAAGGCTGCTTTTATGGCGATATTGACCCTTATAAGGATCTGCAACATCTGGCGAACCTTGCTCTGCAAGGGGAACTCCCTCTGGGGTCCCTCATTCGCAGAAGAGTCAAGTTCAATGAGTTGAATGATGCCATGCTCGCTCTTGACGACCCCAAGACCTGTAATATGGGCAGGACTGTGCTGACCTTTGATTAACAAGGGCCATTTTTCAGTTCACAAAGTCCACCTGCAGTATTAAATGATCCATCTTACCGGTTCGATAGTTTTCGCAACGCAATGCCAAGTGGTCAGGCCCATCATAGATACACACTGAGTTTCGCCAGCCAAAGCGCACCTTGTGGGTAGGCTTGATGACGATAATTTCCATGGCCTTTGGGGTTGTTGGCGGATTAAGAACAAGATACTCTCCCCAATGCCTTAAATTCTTTTTATTAGAATCTCGCAAGTTTGATCTGCTGTCGTCGACATTGATCGGCCGGCCTAATCCATCCATATTCATTCTGGAAACATTAATATTCATCGTGCCATTTTTTAATTTTCTGGTAGATATTTTAAGCTGCGGATCACCCGCTTTTAAGAAAAAGTAAAAAGGACCGTTGAATTCATCAGCACCTCGCACTTTATTTTGAGCATCGACAAAAGGAGCGAGAATATTAATCTCACTGTCATCCCGAGACATATAACGCTGGTATTCTTGACTGCTTTTGATTTCGATAATAGGATCCTGAAAACGGTCGCAGGAAGAGGGAGGACGAAGACGACCTGTAAGTTGATCAGCAATAAGCAAATTACAACGATTAAGAGCAGGCTGCATTTCACTCATCAAATTAGTCACTTTATTTAACATAGCCGACTGCCCCAAATCGACCTCTTCTTCAGCGATCGCCAAAATAGCCTTAAACTGCTGCATTTGTGCTAACTGCAAACGCCAGTATTCTGCAGTATCAGAAGACTCATTATAAAATTGGGTTGAAATCAAAATAGGCTTGAGTTGGGCAACTTCGGCAACACTCATGTTCTGAAGCTTTGTGCGAAACTCTTTACCACATTCATCNACCTTTTTCACGATCNCCTGACAGCTTTTNGGATTCGCCAGATCACAGCTCAAACCTTGACTGCCTTGGCCTTCACCCATACACGTCAAAGCTATATTAGTATCAAACTTAAGATCGATNGAATGGTTAGCTGCAGCACTCCCCCAACTACTATCGGANGTGGTTTCTACACTTAAATTCTTTAAAAANGGCATTGGCCCTGTCTTTATAGCTGTTTCGAGGGTATTGTCGACCTTACCTGTTTTAGCCGAGACCGTCATAGTCATCCGCAGGCCACCACCATAGGATATCTGATTAACGAATTCATCGCCGCAATTACTNGAAAAAGCACGGTTAGCCGCAAAATCGGGAGTAACGGCAACATTACCAAGATAACTATCCTNAACAGTCCTGACCCGTCGGGCNATAAAAATAGTCGTNTCCATGGTCGCAGCTGAGGATNCNCCCTCAGCGGCAGTAGAACCTCCCGCANTAGCGGACGCATCNCCAAANCCCACGACCACAGTACCNGAGTGNGAGTTGTAAAAAGAATCATAATCTGAAGATTGCATGGTAATCTGATGATCCATAAAAANATCACTNTCGTCCAAAANATGNTCAGAATTNNTCGGATCAATGTTNGTNCAGTTGTTATTAGCAAAACCAATATTAGCCNTTGANTTATAACCACGNCCCAAATTCACATTGGCNGGTAAATTATTGATNCCTCTAATAATGGTCTTGGTGTCCGAATCATCTGTGCGCTTCTTNCATGATGGCANCATCATTCCCGCCGCCATCAACCAAGTGATACTACGTAATTTCATANTGGATTTCCTAATTAGGTTAGCTNNCCGTTTACTTCNATTCTCAATTGTTGATGNACTTTGCAAATCTAAGGCCACAACAGCANCAACCANCCNNAATCAANTTAGTTNTTTAATTACANTNNNTTAAGNNNTCAAAAANCCTCTCGCNAGNCAACATTGTTAAAGCNCTTTTGTCTGACATAAGTCACTACTGTTAGAAATTAACACANAAAAATCCATGCTCAATCCAGCGNTGATATGNCCCTCCAACCAATCNCGTAGCNTTGACNACGACACATCTTTTNCTAAGCACCTCGAAAAGATTTTCATNACGNNAACCTCTTAATTCCCAACCATGTAGCCTCGACATTAAAAGGTAATTCCCGTATCATCTAACCTATTATAATTTTCAATGGCGTCTGAACTATTCATAAAAAGGCGTAGATAAAATGGGATTAGACATTGCCATAGTAGGCTCAGGAATAGCGGGNCTTAGCGCCGCTTGGTATCTTGGGAACCGTCATCGCATCACNATGTTTGAAAAAGCTAANGCGCTAGGCATGGGCCACAAAGGGAAAGAGGTTGATACCAAATTAGGCAAAATATGGATGGATATCCCCCCGCGCGTNACCAACAAAGATCATTATAGCGCACTATTTGAACTNCTTGAGGAAGCAGATATTGACACCTATGTCATAAAACAGCAGGCATCGTTCAACATGCTTGGTGGAGACACGTATCTTGCGTTTGATACCATCAATAGCAAAAGAACTTCTATNAGCTTCCCAAAGCCCAATCTTACCTCGGCCCGATGGCTTAAACNACANGCTAAAGATCTGGTGAGATTCTACCACTCCTTATGGATAAAGNCCCCTAAGCCTGAATTAAATCAGNAAGCGCTGGGCACCTACCTCCAAGAAAAAGGCTATCACAGCGATTTCATCTATGGTTTTTTATANCCTATGTGGGGACTCATGTGCACNTGCAGCTATGACGAATTAAACCGGTTCCCGGCCAACGATATGATAAATCTGTTTAANAGCTTCACCAGCCAAGCGAAAAGCAGAAGAATAGCTGGCGGTACGGCTGCGTTTCAAAANAAACTAAAGAATCGAATCCATCACTGCTATCTAGATGATGAAGTCAAAGAAATCCAGCAGCAGGGAAAACAAATAAAAATTCGCACCACCAAAGGAGAAAACCTCTTTGACCATGTNATCGTTGCAACTGAACCAGCATATGCAGCCNCGATGCTNAAAGGTTTTGAGAAGGACAGAGAAGCCATCGAATCAGTGCCNTCAATCAACACGGAAATGGTACTCCATACCGATAAAGGACTCATGCCTAAAAGAAAGTCACAGTGGGGACCCGTGAATCTCTTTTGGGACNAAAAGGGGCATGACTCGACANCGACTTTATGGATGAACCAGCTAGAGCAGGCNGAGATCAGCCANGATGTTTTTCAAACNTGGAATCCAATCGTCGAACCAGCCANCGAAACTATACTGGCNNGNAAGATGTTCAAAAGAACATTAGTCACTCACAANTCTGCCAANGCNATCTGNAATCTTAGAAATATGATGGAAACNGATCTANATAGAAGAATATGGTACGTCGGNTCTTATACAGTNCCAGGAATNCCCCTCCTGGAAAATGGTGTTAAATCAGCCCAATTAGTAGAGGATTTGATNGAAGCNCCAAGACAGCAAAAGCCAACAGAAAAAATAAGAAAACACGGAGAATCTAGNAAAAATTTGTCNATATAAAGGATNTTATAAAACNGGCAAAAAGNNAATCCGCTAACTGNNGTATGTGGTGAACTAATTAGATAGGTAAATTGAAGAGCCAAAAACCATTTGGCTCTCTTATCCAGACTTTNGTATATACTTCTCTTCCATTTTTTTNAGGGTATTAACNAGGCCTTTGGGACTCACAGGCTTCACNATCCAGAGTAAAACCCCCGCTTGCTTACCACGAACCTTGAGGCTTTTCGAACCTTCTGTGGTTAGCATAACAATCGGTACTTTAGCATACTCGGGAATTTCATCTCGAATTTTAGTAATCATAGTCAGACCATCCATCTCTGGCATGTTAAAGTCAGTGATCAGCAGGCTAACATCGAGATTATTCTTTGCCTTCGCAAAACCATCAGAGCCATCTTTCCCTTCAACGACTTCATGCCCTTCACCAGTCAAAATATTACTGACTTCGCGTCGCACATGATCAGAATCGTCTACCACTAGAATCTTAATTTTACTGCCCTCCTTATTCCCGATAGCTAGAATTATATAAGTTGCAGATACCAACTATCTATTTACTGAACAGTCCTAATATTATGCAGTGACCTTTTAGATTCGGCTCAATGAAGGAAAGTTTTAGTACCTACTCTAAAAAATCATCAAGCCACCGTACATCCTAACATAATGACTATGTTTTAAAAGTTAGAAGGGCACAAAAAAAGCTAACAACTTTGCTTCGCAGAGAAACAATCATAACAGTTCGTGCCCATTTACACTCTCGGCCACGCAACAAGATTATAGTTTACACCAATTTTATTTTTACCTAAATACACCTAACCACCTTTATCGCTATATTTTAGGGGTTTTAAACTTGATTACATGAACCATTGTTTGCGAAATACCAGTCCTCCTATAGAAAGCTCCTCTCTGCATTTTCATATCAAATCGGTTTTAGGTTGCTAAAACGGCAATAAATGATCGCAAGTTTTAGCTTTTGTCGAGGAAAGAGACTTTACAATCAACCCGTCAACAAAATCAGGAGAATGATTGCTATGTTCCTAATTCACTGATAACGTTATGAATATTAACAGCCTAAAAGGATATAGTTATGAATATCATGATGATTTTTCTTCTAATGGTTGCATCCCATATAAGCTTTTCGGCAGAGATCGATCCAATAAAGTTACTCAAAGAAGTCGACCAAGCTCACCGCTCAAGATCCAGTTATGCCGAGATCAGAATGATTATAAAAAACCCTAATTGGACCCGAGAGCTTAAACTGAAAGCTTGGAGTTTGGGCACAGAATACTCTCTTATCCGCATCTTGAGCCCTCGCAAAGACAAAGGGGTTTCGACCCTAAGACGTCAGAATGATATGTGGAACTACTTCCCAAAGATCAATCGTGAAATGAAAGTTCCATCATCGATGATGATGGGAAGCTGGATGGGCTCAGACTTCACCAATGACGACCTGGTGAAACAATCGGATCTGGCAGAACAATATGCAATATCACTCACAGAGGAACAAAAAAAATATGTGCTAACTCTATTACCCAAAAAAAATACTGCCACCGTATGGGGAAAAATCGTGATTGAGGTTAATAGCAAGAACCGACTACCGATCAGTCAAACTTATTTCGACGAAAAAAACACAAAAATACGACAATTAACATTCAGTGATAACAAGATATTCAGCGGTAAAGTTTTGCCAGCAAGAATGGATATGATTTCTTTTGTAAAAAAAGATCACAAAACATCGGTTATCTATGACGTGCTGAACCTAAAACAGGGACTTAAAGAATCATTCTTTAGTCTTCATAATTTAAAGAAAGCACGATGAATACTCTACTGAAAATGGCACTTCGTAATATTTTTCGCCAAAAACAAAGAACCATTATCACTGTTCTTAGTATGCTATTCGGCTATGCTTTATTAAGTGTATCTTTATCTGTCGGAGAAGGTAGCTACAACGTCATTATTCGCCAATTTACCGATAACAATACCGGACACATTCAAATTCATCATCAAGATTACCTAAATAAGCCCAGTATCAATAGTGACATCAAAAACCCGGAAGATATTTATAACCAAATCAATCAAACTTTCCCCAAAGCACGTATTTCATCACGCATCAAAGGATCTGCTTTAGCATACGGTAAAAAACGAGTTTTACCTGTCCCAGTTGTCGGCATACAACCAAATGCGGAAAATCAAGTCACCCAGTTAGCCAAAAAAGTAAAAGAGGGACATTATTTCCCCAATTCTTCCAATCAAGAGCTTGCCCCTGCCCTTGTCGGCAAAAAGCTAGCAGGAAAATTACAGCTAGGGATCGGCGATGAATTAGTACTGATCTCATCTGGAGCAGATGGCTCGATCGCCAATGATGTCTATCAGGTGAGCGGGATTGTTGGCTCTGAAGAATCCATGGCTGCCAATCAAATATATCTCAACCTACAGGATGCACGAAACTTCTTCTCTATGCCAAGTTCCGTTCATGAAATAATTATTGCCTTAACTGATTATACTCAAGCCCGCCAGGGTGCTGTTCTTTTACAAAATGCTACCGATACTCTGAAAACTTTAGCCGTTGATCCATGGCAGAATGTTGAAAAAGAGTTCTATCGCAGTATGGAAGCTGACAAACAGGGTAATAGCGTCACTATGCTGATTATTATGTTTATGGTGGGCGTCAGTGTACTCAATACCGTTCTCATGTCTGTTTTTGAAAGAATGCGCGAATATGGTTTACTGCGAGCCATAGGGGTTAAACCAAACCGCATCATCAGTTTAGTCCTCTTGGAGTCCAGCATACTTTCCGCCCTTGGATGCACAGGTGGGTTTTTGCTCGCTCTACCTGTCAATTATTGGTTTCAGGAAGTTGGAGTTCCACTCACACCGCCTTTTGAAATTGGTGGCATGTTGTTCGATCGTATCACCGGAGAAATCTCGCTCTATACCATGCTGTTTCCCAGTGCACTCGTTTTCACAACCGCCGTTCTGGTCAGTTTACTACCGGCATTAAGGGCAGCCAGAGTATCTCCCATCGAGGTTTTAGCTCATGACTAAATGAAGGCTTTTGTATGTTTAAACTTATCCGCCTCGCATGGCGTAACATAGGTCGCAACCCCCGACGCACCTTCCTGACTCTTTTGGTCATCGGCATGGGCACGGCATCATTGATGTTAGTCGACGCCTTTATCTTGGGAACCGAAAAAAATATCATAGCGATGTCTACCGAGATATTTGCCGGTGACGCCCAAATCCATAACCCTAAATTTAAGGAGCTCAGTGAACCCGAATATACTATTCCTAAAAAAGATGCGGTAATTAAAATACTGCAGGAATCTCCTAAAATTAAATCATATACTCAGAGGGTCCAGATTGCTGGAATGCTGTCATCCAGTAGAGACGCTGCCGGTGTACAAGCCATAGGGGTCGACTTTGAATCTGAACTTATGGTTTCCCGTTTACGCCGTTCTATTCAAGCGGGAACATACCCTGAACAAAACAGTCAACGCCCTATTATTATCGGTTACAAACTCGCTGAACAACTGCAGGTGTCGATTGGCGATAAAGTTGTGTTAACAGCATCTGAAAGTGGCAGCAATGATCTGGTGCAGGAAATGTTTCGGGTGACCGCTCTCTCAAACTTCCACTCAAGACCTATGGATAGAGGTATGGCCTTTATTCCACTGGGCATGGCACAAAGCATGCTTAAAATCGACAAAGAAATACACCAAATAGCTGTGCGTTTTCATGATTCCTCAGTGGCCATAGATCACTCTCTCCCATTATGGGAGAAATTAGAGCAGTTAGGGGTTTTAGCCGAGGGATGGGATAAAATTTTCCCGTCAGTGACAGCCATGATTGAATTAAATAAAACATCCGTGTTTATTGTTGCAATGATTCTTTTTGCTCTTGTTGCTTTAAGCGTTTTAAACACGCTCTTTATGGCTATTTATGAGCGGATGTATGAATTTGGCGTCTTAAAAGCGATCGGGACCAAACCAAGGCAGCTTGGACTGATGATCCTGCTGGAAAGTCTAGCGATGGGTTTCTTGGGCACCATCCTTGGAGCCGTTGGAGGCGGAGCATTAATTCTTTGGTTAAGCCAAAAAGGCATCTCATATGCGGAATATGAATTCAACGGCATGTCAATGATGGAACCGATAAAAACAGTCATACGCTTCGAACAATTTACGATCATGCCCGTCGTCGTCCTATTGATGACTATAGTAGCGTCAATGTACCCGGCCTATAAAGCTTCCGGCATAACGCCATCGAACGCTATGCGCAAAACCCAATAAGGATGAATATGGAACATGTAATTAAAGTCGAAAACCTCGGCAAGCAATACGGCGAAGGCGATACCTTAGTGAAGGCATTAGATGATGTNTCNCTNACCATCAANNCNGGAGAATTTACAGCCATTGTNGGGCCNTCTGGATCCGGNAAATCAACTTTACTTCATTTGATCGGCGGTCTNGACAAGCCTAAAAANGGTGCNGTTTATCTTACTGGANAAAACATCTATGAAATGTCTGAATCAAACTTATCCGATTTTCGCAGAGATCACATCGGCTTTATTTTTCAGTCTTACAATTTNATNCCTGTTTTAAGNGCAGAAGAAAACATCGAATATATCATGCTGCTNCAAGGTCTTTCTGCANCNGAACGNAGGTCAAGAGTNAGTTCNATTATGGANGACCTCGACCTAAGNAATAAACTAGATCGTCGCCCTTATCAGCTATCTGGCGGGCAACAACAGCGGGTCGCAGTCGCACGAGCCATGGTGTCAAAACCTAACCTCATTTTAGCCGACGAACCTACAGCAAATCTTGACTCAAAAAATGGAACTCAGTTACTAGATTTAATGAAAGGCTTGAATGAAAAAGAGGGTATGACATTTGTCTTTTCCACCCATGACCCCATGATTATGGAACAAGCAACACGTATCATTACCCTAAAAGATGGGAGTATTGTTGATGACAAAACTAAGTAATNNACTTTGGTTCATCACTATACTTACNACAATGANCATACTATATTCNGGAAAANCAGCTGCCTATGAGTTTTCTGGNCTTCTGCAATCATACTTCATCAANACGTCCGCTAGCCTTGCAGGACAAAAATCAGAAGAATACCAACTGTACANCCTAAACGGGAGGATAGATCTTTTTAGGGAGATCAACCAAAATTGGCAACTTCAGGTCGCGGATGATGTATCCATCGTTCAACAACCAAAAGCTTTAGTCACTCAGGGAGCGTACCAACCNATAANGACCTATAGGTCATTCACTCAAGAAAATTTATTCGCATCAGACGATGGTACTTTGGNAGTAACCCACAACCTCGANCGTTTTCAACTTACCTACGACAGTCAATCATGGCGNACTGTNATCGGCAGGCAAGCTATATGGTTCGGTGTGGGTCAAATTGCTAATCCCACTGATGTCTTTTTACCGCTTGCCTACGGCCAAATTAACCCTGAATATCGCATAGGTNTCGACGGTGTNCGGATCACCAAATCAGTGNGTGATCTCACAGAATTCGAAGTGGGNCAAGTTTTTGGAGAAGACTTCGCTCCNGAGAAAGATGCNCAATTTCTTAGAGCTAAATCTGTAGTCAAATCANTAGATATCGAANCNCTCTTAATTCNTTTNCTANANGCAAATTTAGTCGGATTTAACCTCCAAACCAGTTTAGCTGGATTAGGNNTCTTTTCAGAANCCTCATGGGTCNATCCTGACAACGAAGACCCTTACCTCCGTTATAACATAGGGGCAACCTACATGTTTGAATCNGAATGGGTNATAAACGGTGAATTTCACTATAACGGCATTGGNGAAAAAGAAGTTGNCNNCTACAGCAATAACCTATCGAAATTTGCCTACACCTCTGGNGGCGTATCCTATATGGCCCAGAGATACCTAGCATTAGGGGGCAGCAAAGCTATAACTCCTTTGANAANNGTNAAATCAAATATCATTGCCAATTTAGATGANCAATCGGCNATGAATATCGGCGAGCTATCTTACAGCTTCACTGATGCAACCTACGNNAACCTTAGCTGGATTCAAACAGTGANTNATCAGNAGTCNGGTGAATTCTATTCTTATCCAAGNCAGTTGTATTTAATGATGAAATATTATTTCTAAACCATAATACCTATTTTCAAAAAAAAATGGGTGGCAGGCATGATAAAAAAAAGGAGAGGCGTCCTTAACTACTCTAGATTTAACTGTCCCGGATTTTTGTTCACCTCTTTTATATAATTCAACAAATGATCGTAACAATAATGAAATGCTATGGTTTGAATCGTTTCTCCTAAGTTATTCACAATATATATGTTACCACCCGATGCAATCCATGTTTTTATCAAACACAGGTAACCATGACGACTTGCAAGATGACCGATAGTATCCCCATTCATATTTTGCCAATTAACGGATCCACCAGCATCAAACCAAATTTTCATTGCCATATTATGACCCATATATGCAGCCTGATGGCCAATGGTTTCATTGTATTTATTTAGGGCATTGATGTTACCACCATACAGAATCCATATCCTAAGAGCTACATGATCCCCTCTTCGCGCAGCCTGGTGACCTATGGTGTCGCCTACATGGTTTATTTGATGGATATCGATACCCTTATCAATAGAACCTCGGCTCAATTGATTTTGATCATATTTTTTTAATATATGATGCAACTCGTTTATACCGTTTTTATCCATATAAAACCTTTAGACCTAGTCGATTAATTTTAAAAGTAATCGACAAAGAACGATCAATCAGCTTCAGAACAAATGATGATGTCCTGAATAATGTTATAAAACCGTTCGTCATTTTTGTTTCAATAATTGAAGAGTGGTTGTTAGATTTATATAGGGGTTGAAGCTAAGTCACTGTATTATAAAACAAACCTTCTTTTGAGGGTTTATATAAAACCAAAGATAACAGTATGTTATATTTATGATTTGGAGGTAAGACTCTCTTAATTTTTCCTTACTTTCTCCTTTTTTTATGTAGACTCCCCGCAACGCAAAGAGGCTGTCACATGAAATCTAACCTACCTGAGGTAAAGGCGGTGATATATCCAAAGTTAATTCTATAGGTAACCATAACTCAAATTTTGCCCCTCCTAGATCAGGGTCAGTATCAACAAGAAGCTTTCCTCCATGTTCTCTCACAATTTCAGCACACAGAGATAGTCCTAAACCAGTTCCTTTGCCTGCCTCTTTAGTAGTAAAAAACTGCTCAAATATCTTTTCCCGTATCACTTCTGGCACGCCTTCTCCATTATCAGCAATTGTAATGACGACACCGCAAGAATCCTCGAATATTTTTTTTTCGGTCTTTAATAGGATTCTACCTTTGAAAGTTATCCCTTCATCCTTTCTTATTTTTGATATTTT
>PBRN01000134.1 GCA_002725955.1 Pseudobdellovibrionaceae bacterium | reverse complement strand
TTTATAATAAAGACGCATTAAGAATATTTAAAAAAAATATTATTGATTTACAAAATCGAGGAAACAAAATCATCTTTCTAATGACCCCCTATCAACACAGCATTTTTCGCAAAGGCAATGAAAACATATCGAATTATCTAGTTACGATGGAAAAACTGATTCTTGAGCTCGGTGAAGATCTTGATGTGAATATTTACGGTTCTTACAAACCTGAGATTTCTGATTGTCAACCCGACGAATTCTATGACTTTATGCATCCTCGAAAAGAATGCTTAGCTAAAATTAAACTGAGGCGAATTTTCCTCACTAAAACCATGAAAAGACTATAGACTGACATCACTCTTTTATCTCTGCTATTGCAGGTATATCTTGAAAAATTTTCCTACTCACTTCCCTAAAACTCTATAACATACATTATTCTTACGACGATATTCTATAATTCGGGAGAAAAATCTATTTCAAATTAATGACAATTAAATCATCAATAGATTTTATTACCTTTACTTATAAAGGATAAATAATGAAATTCTGGTCATGCTTAAAATGCTCTCTAGGTTACTAATACATAATCCGGTAAAATAAACAAGTGGCATCAGGATCATCCCGCACCCACCTGTTGTTCTCTTTAAAGTCAAAATACTCAAACGTCTCCCTTTTTCTCTTATCAAGCGTATTATAAACTGTCTCTGAAATAATCAGAATATTGGCTTTAAGCCCTAATATATCGAGCACAGGCTTCCTCATTGCCTCATACCGGCAGGCGAGGACAATACCGCGACCATAGGCATCATACTCTACCGGACTGGAAGCTGGATAAAAGGTCTCTATAGGTCCATATGCTATCCCACAGCCACAAAAAATATCATCTGGATACCTAAATGTAGCTACCTTCTCATTAAAAATTTGGATGAAATCTTCAGCAAGCTCTACCGCATCCATAAAAGGGTTGTTATTCACCGACTTATACGGGAAGCCAACTGAACAAATTAAACCATCTCCCATCTCTTTGATACGGAAACCATTAGATACGACACGATTAATATCAATATCTTCTTTATAATCTTTTATCATCATATTATTACAGCTCGAAAATATATCACGGAAGAAATCCTTAACACCACCTGCATTAATTTTACTAGAACCGGCAATGTCAAAGCTAATAACACAGGCTTGACTGCTGCCAACGGGCATAGTCATCTCTAACTCTGCACCCTTTTGCATCGAGGTTAACTGATGAGGGTAAAACATTTTTTTAAGCTGAGCATATGAATGTTTGATCTCACTATAGTTTTTAATTCGATCTTTTTCGGTGTTATATATCTTGCCCGCTAGGGCCAGTGTCATCAAAATATTCTCCAGGGCTGCAGAGTAGAACATAATTTTACTAGAGATAAATGGGATAAAACCTTCAAACATAAAAACCTGGACGATAATGCCCGTTAAAAATGTACCCCAAGCTATCATAAACAGGGCCACATGCTGCTCTCGTTTTTTTATATAGGTATAGATCGAGCTGACGATGATTATAAATGAATTTAAGCAAATAACATATTTCGCAAATTTATTCGCCAGGGACAAATCAAAAAATGCTGACAGATAATTTAAACTAGCAATCCCAATAAATATAAACAATATAGTTTTAAACCATCCTTTTAGATTTAAAAAATTAATAGAAAAGAAAGTCGCAAAGATAATAGATAAGGAAGCTGTCGATGTGGCAATATAGTCTGCATTTGGCAGGGCAAAAGTTCCCCAGTAAGTCGTAGTAAATAAACCATAAGAAGTAAGGTAGATAAAATAAAAGATATACACCTTCGAACGGTAACTTATAAAAATAATCAGAGTAAAAATTAAGGACATGGAAAAGATCGTAATGATAATCCCATAGTTTCTCTCAGTAGCTATAATATTTTCAATAAGACTATCTTTATCATTCCAATATGCAAAGTCCTGACGCTGGGAGGCATATGAGAAAACTGTAATATAAAAAGTATTCAACGATTGAGCTTTGATATCAAGCTCTATGATTCTCTTTGAGAGATAATCTTGATGAGTGAGGCTTTTAATCAAGCCAGTGTCGTATACCGCCAGATTGCGGGTAATATTTAAATCCGAAAAAATATAGATCTTCGTATCAGCAGCGGTCGGATTAAAAAAGCTTATCTTCACCCAAAACTGGTTTTCTCTTTGGGGCAAAACTTGTAGGCTCTGTTCCCCCTTCTTAAAGTTATGCTGAAAACCTGGGGAAGACACTATGTTAAAGTCTTCTTGGCCAACGTAAAAATAGCTTTTTTTACCCAGAAAATAACCCCCTTTTGCAATTCCTGGACTGTCTATAAAATCTTTAGTGATATCCACAAAAACTTCCCGTTGCTCTAATTGAGCATAGGCTGATCCACCACCAGTATGGTAGATAAGAATNATNAAGAAGTATTTATACAAAGCGTTCATGAACCACCGATCACNGGATGATTTATCTAAACACTACCGCCANATCAATCATTCGGTTCGTTTTGANCATAANGACATGCTCAGATATGGGCAATAACTGCCNAGNCTAATTAAGCCTTTAAAAACGTNAGGAANCAGGCCANCGGTTTATATTTATTCATCATATTNNNTGNAACATTGGATGNTTNNCGGGTCAAACGATATCAGANTCTTACATCANACNNGGTAAAACTAATTGAATTATCCNAGCCAAATTGTATGATGCGTTAAGAATTCTAAGAGGCCTTTTGNAGATTGGATGATTTGTTCGTTAATCATATANCTATAGTTGGACCTTGTGGAAACAACCCAGATATTACCATTAAAAGACTCCTTTCAAGAATCCATCTCCTTACCCGGGAGCAAGAGCCTGACCAACAGAGTCTTGTTATTAGCCGGNGTAAGCCAAGGNAGTTCAGNAATNANGCATCTGCTTGATTGCTCTGATTCATATTGGTGTCAAAAAAGTCTGAAACANCTNGGTATCGAGATTGANGAAGAGTCTAACAAAGTGACTGTNCATGGTAATGGGGGCCAATGGAACTTTAATGNTCCNGGCCAAATAGANGTTGGTTCAGCAGGAACNACCGGNAGGTTTCTTACCGCACTGCTGGCCGCTTCATGCCNTAAAGAAGTGCTAATAAACTCNAGTGAACAACTNGCAAAAAGACCNATCAAGCAAATGCTGGATCTGCTGAGAGAAATCGGCTGCACCATTGATGGCAATAGTTTTCCANTAAAAACNGGNGGTCTGANAAANGTCCTTAAAAATCATGTCATCACCCACGGTACNACATCCAGTCAGTTTATTAGTGCACTTATGCTCAGCGGACCTCTNTTNAANGGAGGNCTAAAAATAGAGNTATCNACAAGTATTGTACAGGCTGGTTATACAGACATAACTGTGGACGTTATGAAATCTTTTGGTATCGAAGTCGAAGTNGTCANTGATAGTGAAGGCCGAAGGACATTTACGGTNCCNGAAGGNNTTTATCAAGCCTGCGACATTGATATCGAAGTAGATTTTTCTACTGCCAGNTATTTTCTNGCGCTGGCAGCTGCAACGAANAGCACCATAACATTGCCACGGATGAACCCTGACTCTCANCAGCCNGACAAAGAATTCGCAAATATACTGCGTAANATGGGNTGTNAGGTTGATTATCATGGTACNGAGCTAACCCTGACCGGGCCNGANAAANCCCTCAAAGGCAACTTCACCATCGATATGTATGCTTGNGCAGACACATCACTAACCCTTGCCTGNCTNGCACCGCTAGCGGATGGGCCTATCGAAATNCGTAACATAGCTCATATCAGAAAACACGAATCGGACAGGATTGGCCGGATGGCGGAAAACCTGAGGCTATTAAATATTAAAGTCGATGAATTTGACGACGGACTGAAGGTATACCCTGGCAAGGTAGGAGCCGGGGAAGTAGAGGGCTTTGATGATCATCGGATTGCCATGTCNCTNGCAGTNCTTGGAGCAGCATCCGCAGGAGTNACCATCAGAGGATCTGAATGTGTGGCTAAAACTTGNCCCAACTTTTATGAACTCATCGCATCTTTGGGAGTGGGTGTTTCTAAACAATAACAACCTCATGATTTATCATCTNAATAAATCATGAGTNCCTAATTNAAATCTTTTTCTAACCTTCGATCAGTNTTTTCCGGACTTTTTGCACTATAGGGCTTTAAAATACTTACNCGGTCAGTGGCTTCAAGCGACTCCGAAGTTATCAAGTTCCACAATGGGTATGATGACAACACACCACTNNTATCCATTTCTTTTTCCAATGTTTCTCTCCCAATGGAATNATTCAAACGCTGGCTATCAAGAGANANGTTNGTAAGCCNTATCTGGACAGCATAGTATGNCTTTATGACTGCTCAAACCAACACTATTCATTACGGTTGTTAAGCAGNAACCCAAGGTATCGCTAAACCCCCATTCTTAATAGANCATTTTAAAAAGTCTTAACATAGTTATGCTGNANCGGACAGTATATCAATCAGACTGTCGTTGTTTAAATCCGGGATTGNGGTTAGATTGGCTGCCGATTCATTACTTTTTAAGCGTTAGATGNAGCACTATGGAACTTGAAATTTGGCAATATGNACTACTCTTCGGCCTTATCTGCTTTGGTGGCTTTATTGATTCCATCGCTGGCGGCGGAGGTTTGATCACCATACCAGCTTATNTNGTAACNGGGGTCCCNACTCACAACATTCTGGGGACTAATAAATGCGTGTCATCAGCAGGNGCTTCTATTGCTGTCTTGCGTTATGTCCGCAGCGGGCTCATCTACTGGCATGTCATCCCTTTCAGCATANTTGCAGCCATGCTTGGTTCAATGATCGGAGCCAGAATGTCTGGCTATATTGATAGNCACGCNATGNTCGTTATTCTATTAGTGGTCATTCCAGTACTGCTATACCTGCAAAGTAAAAAATCTTTAATAAAGAGCGAAGAAGAAGCTANNTCACCAACGGCGAATCTATCGACCATTGCCAAAGTGACTGCTATTGGGTTGGTTATTGGCAGCTATGATGGTGTTTTTGGTCCGGGCACAGGAACTTTTCTACTCCTGGCTTTTGGCGTCTTCGGTTATTTTTCCCCGAAACATGCTAGCGCCAATGCTCGCATCGTCAATTATGCTTCTAACCTGGGAGCTCTGAGCTACTTTATGTACCAAGGCCAGATTCAGTGGGCTATCGCTGGTATTGGTATTGTTGCTTCAATTACCGGGAATTATCTCGGCAGTGGTCTGGTGATCAATAAATCAGGGGCTATCGTACAGCCTGTATTCAAGCTGGTTCTGACTCTGCTGATGGTAAAATCCATTTACGATATCTGGGTTATAAACTCTGCCTGATCGTGTTAAACGTGGGTTGTGATTTATATGAATTTTGAAATGTATTGATGACCACAGTAGCCCAAACCTAACAGCGCTAATCCAGAGAAATAACAGCTCCAGAAACCTAAGTTAAGCTTCTGCGCCAGAAAAAATGGAACAAAAAACAGCAGTGATAATGGTACCGCCGCAAATATACTCTTAGCATAGGCAACAGACTGACTGGAATCGCCCCATTCTCCATGGGAAAAAGCAAGAGCTAATAATGTGGTAATGGGCAGCGCAGTCAGAAACCCTGCCATCGCTACCTTTTTTCCCGATAACCAAGAAACAAAAGCTATGACAATTGCAGAAATCAGAATTTTTCCAACTGTAATNAGCATTGNCCGGCCCTGCTAAGTTAATCNTCTTAGATATCAGANGTCTAATACTGAAAAGNAAAAATGTCTATAAACCTAATCNATCAATTTTGGTNTGCCGATTTATGANGNNNAACNATTTGCTNTTTTCAAGGAAGACTCTCNANGAAANTCCGATGACTGACATNCNGTNAGTAAAAAACCTTAATTTCAATNCGCCTATTTTTNTTACGACCATCAACAGTATTATTATCNGCAATGGGACGGGTTGCNGCAAAAGACATCGTATCTATCATNAATGGNCTCANACCCAACTCTGTCACCAATAACCTNGCTGCGGTCGCCGATCGTAAAGCNCCAATCTCAGAGTTTTTNAATCGGCCTTTTGATTTTTCACTATCAGTATGACCTTCTATNACGATACGNCGGTCTATCTTTTTCAATTCACGACCCAGGGCGAGAAAGCGATCGCGACCTTTACGGTTAAAACGATAATCGTTGGGTTGAAAGAAATATGCNCCCATCAACTTAATCGTGAAACCTCGTTCATGATCTTCGACGTTCATAGCAGANCGTAAACCCAGATTCATTTTCTTTTTATCCATTGACAACTGATCNAGAAATTTATCTACCTTGGACTTATCCATGTCNACNGCAATGCGCTGAT
This sequence comes from Pseudobdellovibrionaceae bacterium, assembly GCA_002725955.1. Classification (GTDB taxonomy): domain Bacteria; phylum Bdellovibrionota_B; class Oligoflexia; order Oligoflexales; family Oligoflexaceae. The sequence continues at coordinate 10,926 of PBRN01000134.1, read as the reverse complement.
CATTCTTTANGAGNTACTTCTTTGGCCCNTCNTTACTCGGAGTATCNCCACGAAATGCCTTAAAAACATAATTACCTTTTTTNATTTCTCCNACTTCCATATCGTCGGGTATTCTTTCAGAAACCTCAACAAAGGCCTCTCTGATGGCAGCAAGTACCCCCATCCTAAGGTCGACCTTACCGTGGGTAACATTACCGTACAACACCACGAACGTAGCGAATAAAAGCGTCATCAGATCGGCAAAACTAATAAGCCAGCCTAGAGCACCTTCTTCCTCTTCTTCATCGTCTTCTATCATCATCACCTACTAGTATCTGATTTTAATTTCCACTCGGTTATTTAATCTNCGGCCATTAGCACTGCTATTAGAAGCTGCGGGNCGAANNCTTCCATAGGCTGAGGTTTTCAACAAACTACTATTAATGCCCAGTTTATTTTCCCANAGTCTCTTGATAATACCAGCCCGTATCGCNGATGTTTCNAGCAGAGTTGCNCCCGATGAATNNGNNTTAGAATCNGTATGCCCTTCAATAAAAACTTCTTTTTTCANTTTTTTTATTTCATTGCCTATCTTAAGAACTTCTTTTCGACCCTCATCGGTTAATTGATTCGTNCCCTTTNTGAAATAAGCCGAGTTCAANAGCTTTAATCGAATGCCATATTCATCCTGNGCAGCAGCTGTCGCTTTCCGNANAGAATAATGCAAGCCATCACCTTGCGANTATTTATCCAGTAAAGCATCAATTCTACTTCTAGATNGATCCTTNTCCGCTATAACNGATTCTGATCGATTAAANTTTTTGATATTGCTAGGTATCGTTGAATCACGCTTGGCTTCTCTAAACTGAATTTTACCTTTATTTAGCTCNCTAAATCGGGCAACTTCTTCAATTTCATCCGGTATTTCCACAAAGGCTTCCCTAATAGTGGCAGCCATACCATAAATATCATTACTTTCNCCTTTTTTTGANGTGCCATANAGAACNACNAAAGATGCAAAGAGNAGCGTCATGAGATCCGCATAGGTGATCAACCACCCACCNCCTTGTTTCTCNNCTTCTTCCTCTTCTTCTGGTTGTTCGATCATTTCTCATTACTTCTTTTTACATGATTCCACACTNATGATCTTCTTTGGCAAAGTCTCGGTGTACCTCATGCTTGAATACTNAAACGGNACACCATTAAGCCTATCGACAAAACCAGGTTTNGCCGTGAAAAAGCAACGCTGACGNCCCAATTTGAAATTGGCTACACACAAACTAACCCAACCGACNTTAACTGCGNTATTACCTTCNGGAAAAGGAACAATATACCATTCGCACTCATTCTTCCGCTGAGGATCACANGAAACCAATAATATGGAGCTTAGAAAGATGGTTAGGATTGAGGTGGTCATTTTTAACATGCATGATCCGCTGAATCGGTCTATAAAATAAGACTGTCTANTCATCCAAATATGAGTTTAACTGCTCTCTAATTAAATTAGGGTTAGTCCCCTGAACTATCGCTAAAATCCCTGTTTTTATAATACCGAAGTTTCGAATCTCTTCAGCGCCTCTATATTTCAATTTTTTTCCTATNGGAACAAATATGATGTTAGCAATTGCAGCNCCATATAGNGTGGTAACNAGGGCAACAGCCAAACCTGGACCAATTTTTGATGGGTCTGAAAGGTTAGCCATAATTACAATCAANCCGACGACAGTACCTATCATACCAAAAGCAGGACAGGCTTCTCCCATATCATCAAAAACTCCACGTCCATCGGCCCACTTTTTCTTTTTATTGCGAATTTCTTCATTTAAGATCGCTGAAATCATTTCAGGATCCGTCCCATCCACCGCTAATTTAACACCCTTTTGTAAAAAATCATTATCTATGACCGCTTTCTCCAATGAAATAATCGAATTTTTACGAGCACTGTTTGCNAATTCAATAACCTTATCAATAAGNTCTTCCGGGGTCTCTAANTGTATATTGATGGCGAATAATCCGAACTTAGCTCCAGCGATAAAAGTATTTAATGGCCATCGCATCAAGACAGATAGAGCTGAGCCTCCNAGGACGATAATTANACTAAGCCCATCCCAGTACATGAGAAGACTTCCCGAAATCATCATCGTCACTAACAGGAGGCCAACACCTAAAGTGCCTCCGATGACAGTTGCTAGATCCACAANAACCTCAATTGTCGTTTTATTAGGGCATGCTCCAGAGAATAAAACAAAAAAGCATCTATTGAGAAAACACATTTCTTTCCCTCATTATAGCAAACTTTGAGGCTTAAATTCATAATTCAACNAGGATTGAAAAAAGTTNTTAAAGACCTTAAAAAATAGTTACATCACCAAATCAGGCTGTTTTGNCCACAATGCTAAATTTGCCGACTGTGAGCTTTAGTGATAANAGCCCNGCAATATTTGCCCAATGCGAATGCATTTTTTAGACTGATTAACACNNNNGGTGTCANTTTANCNNGTCTGAGNTNTTTCTGTACTTCAGAGAAAAAGATAGTAATCACTGGAAAGAATTATTTCGAAACCCTCCAAGGAGGCCGACGATGTGACTTATTCTCTATTGGGATATTCTACATTTATCCCACTAAGTCGGATCGGATTTGCTTTCGAGGCAAAAAGCAGCTAGATGGGGTCTGGGATTAAATAATCCCATTCTCCCTACTATAATTGACATGTACCGACTTGAAAGAGTCGGTACATGTCAATACAATCACATCTTCTTTATATATCGGAATAGCTTTCCGATGACCCAGCAACTAAAGCATATTATATTGACGGTACTGCAATTTTTCTGGAGCAAAATATAGTGGCAGATCAGTTACAACTCGAAGACTCATGGAAATCACGCCTATCCGATGAGTTTAATGCATCTTATATGCAGGATCTTAAAAAATTCATTGTTCAACAAATCAATGCCGGGAAGGTAATTTATCCCCAAGGATCCGAATATTTTTTCGCACTTAATATGACTCCATTCGAGGATGTTAAGGTAGTGATCTTGGGGCAAGACCCCTATCACGGACAAAACCAAGCTCATGGGCTTTGTTTCTCAGTCAAGCCGGGGGTTCCGATCCCGCCCTCTCTTGTCAATATATACAAAGAGTTTGAATCTGACATAGGGATTAAGCAGCCTAACCATGGCTACCTCTCCTCTTGGGCCAGCCAAGGAGTCCTGATGCTAAACAGTGTTCTGACAGTCGAGGATGGTAAGGCGGGTTCCCACCGCAATAGAGGCTGGGAACAATTTACGGATAAAATAATCGATCTGATAGCAACAGAAAAAGAGGGCGTCGTTTTTGTGCTATGGGGATCTTACGCACAAAAAAAAGGGGCCTTTATTGACCGCAATAAACATCTGATCATCAACTCACCACATCCTTCACCACTGTCTGCATACCGTGGCTTTTTTGGATCTAAACCGTTTTCACAAATCAATGGGTACCTCCGGCAGCAGCTAAAGCCCGAGATCAATTGGCAACTACCGTCTACTCCTTCGACACTCCTATCATAGAGGATCATTTATGTCTCAAAATACTGAAAAGCCTGAGAATCCGTTTACAAGTCTGATCGTTAACATAGCAATTCCTACCTTAGTACTGATGAAACTCAGTACGGAAGATAAACTCGGGCCTACAAATTCGCTTATTTTAGCTCTGCTCTTCCCAATAGGTTATGCGCTCTGGGATTTCAAAGACAAGAAGAAGGTCAATTTTATTTCGGTTCTGGGCTTTGTGAACGTTTTACTAACCGGTGGTATTGGCTTACTTAAACTACCCCCACATTGGCTTGCTGTAAAAGAGGCGGCCGTACCTGCTTTAATCGGTATTGTCGTGCTTGGCTCATTAAAAACCAAGTTTCCCTTAGTGCGGAAAATGATCTACAACGATAAAATCATTGATATAAAAAAGGTTGATCAGCACCTACTCGAACGCGGTAAAACTGATGCATTTGATAAGCTTCTAATCAAAGTATCTATCTTGTTATCTGGTTCATTTTTTCTATCAGCCACGCTCAATTACATTTTAGCTAAAGTTATTGTTACAAGTGAGCCAGGAACTCCCGCTTTTAACGTAGAATTGGGTAAAATGACCGGATACAGCTACCCAGTCATTGTTCTCCCATCTATGGTGGTCATGGGTATAGCTATCTGGGTTCTCTTGAGTGGTATTAAAAAACTAACAGGATTAACCCTAGAGGATGTATTTAAAGTCCAAGAAACGGCAAAAAAATAGGCTCCACAGAGCCAAAGGAGGGTCTCATAAATGCCTTGGAGGCTCTCTCCTTACTTTCACTATCCCTATATGAACAGGCCACCTAGCCAAAATCAAAAACCTATCAAAAAAGTACAATCAATTAGGCTTTGAGTTGGATAACCAATACAGAAATTGATCCACATAAACGATTTGGCTTATGCCTAAAAATCAGGACACTGAATTTACTAGGGTATTTGTCATTTTTATAAACATCCCAAAAACACGTTATATATTAGAGTAAGTCTTTCCTGGCTGATAGCGTCAAAAGTATAGCGCACAGCCATCAATCTTAACCAAAATCAGATTACTATTTGAGCAAGGCAGTAAGCCCATCTGCGGTAAGGTTTTTAGGATATTATTACCTTATTGACGGGTAAATATTGCATCTGTGGATGAAATTTTTTCTTTGAAAAATCCCCACCTCCAAGCCTTTAACCTGGTTGGATTTTCTCTACTTTTTACACAGGTTATACACAGGAATACCCCATATTTAGCGGTTGACACTGCTCGGTCACACTATATATGCTTAACAGTGACAGCAACATTACCATCAGCATTATGGGTTTTTTAGCGTGATTAGTGGAATTTAATGTTCCAAAGTTCAACACCTCTGATGAAATGTTCGCTAGGTGATACTTTGGTCTAGCTTCCAAAATACACACTAAAAAAACATAGCACAAAGCTTTGATTACATAATCAAAGCCCATGGACCCTTTTGTTTTTTTTCGTAAACCAAAGTCTAATTCCAAAGAAGGAAGGCAACTTTATGAGTCTCGTGACTAACTACCCGGTAGAAGAGAATACAAATGAATCATTGATCTTAGCCGATCGTGATAAAGTCAAAGTAAAAAAGCGTGACGGTAGCTTACAGCCAGTTGCCCCCGAAATGATAACAAATAAAGTACGAAAACATGCCGATGGCCTACCAGATGTCGATCCCGTAGCTATTGCAACTAAGGCAATCAACGGTATCTACGACGGTGTAACGACTGAAGAGCTTGACCAGCTGCTCATGCAAAATTCAGCCATGCTCATCGGAGAAGACCCTCAGTATTCAAAGTTAGCAGCTCGACTGCTAAATGAATTTATAACCGATGAAGTCCAATACCAAAAAATATATTCATTTAGTGATTCTATCACACATGGTTTCAGAGCTGGAATACTATCAACGCAGACCATGAATTTTGTCGAACAAAATAAAGCCGTTCTCAATCAGGCAATCATGGAGATCAATTCTGATCTTTTTGAATACTTTGGTCTGCGTACTATATATGATCGCTACCTCCTTAAAGACCCTGAATCAAGGCTGGCTTTTGAAAAGACTCAATACTTCTTTATGAGAGTAGCTTGTGGACTGGCTCAAACAGCTGAGGAAGCGATTGAGTTCTATCATCTTATTTCAACATTTCAGTATATGCCTAGTACACCAACTCTATTTAACTCTGGTACAAATAGGCCACAGATGTCTTCATGCTACCTTCTCGACTCTCCTCAAGATAATCTGGAAGCGATCTACGACAAATATAGAGACATCGCCATGCTGTCAAAATTTGCAGGCGGCATTGGTATAGCTTATCATCGGGTCAGATCTAGGGGGTCTCTCATAAGAGGCACTAATGGTCGGTCTAATGGTGTCATACCATTCCTAAAAACACTCGATTCTTCTGTATCAGCTGTAAATCAAGGGGGCAAAAGAAAAGGTGCCGCCTGCGTATACCTAGAGACATGGCACGCTGATATCCTGGCTTTCCTCTCACTACGAGATAATACTGGTGATGAAGCTCAAAGAACTCATAACCTAAACTTGGCGAACTGGATCCCTGACCTCTTTATGAAAAGAGTCGAAAAGGATCAAATGTGGTCATTATTCGATCCCGCAGATGTACCAAGCTTTCCAGATATATATGGTGAGGAATTTGAAATAGCCTACGCACAGGCAGAGGCTCAAGGATTATTTAAAGATCAAATCAAAGCCCGGGATCTCTATGGGGCAATGATGAAAACTCTTGCCGAGACAGGTAATGGTTGGATGACCTTTAAAGATGCATCAAATACCAAAGCAAATCAGACCCTTAAAAAAACCAATGTCATCCACTTATCCAACCTATGCACTGAGATTATTGAAGTCACATCAGCCGAAGAAACAGCTGTATGTAATCTAGGTTCGCTCAATCTTTCTAGGTATATAAAAGGGAATGATGTTGATTATGAAAAACTAGCTCAAAATGTCAAAACAGCCGTTAAATATCTAGACCGGGTTGTTGACATTAATTTCTACCCGATCGATCCAGCAAAATCGTCAAACCATCGCTGGCGACCAATAGGGTTAGGACTCATGGGACTGCAAGATGCTTTCTTCAAGCTCGGTTTAGCTTTCGATGACCCTAAAGCGAAAGAGGTTTCTCGCCGGGTTCAGGAAGAAATTTACTTAGCTGCCCTAGAAGCATCTTGTGACTTATCAACTAAATATGGGCCTCACGATTCATACGAAGATACCCGGGTGTCCCAGGGACAATTACAGTTTGACCTCTGGGGCATTAAACCTAGTCAAACCGAGCGCTGGGAAAAATTAAAGAAAAACATCAAGGCACATGGACTACGTAACTCACTGATGATAGCAATCGCTCCAACAGCAACGATTGCATCGATTGTAGGATCGTATGAATGCATTGAGCCTCAGATCTCGAATCTCTTTAAAAGAGAAACACTCTCGGGTGAATTTCTTCAGGTTAATACCTACCTGATCAAAGAGCTCAAAGATCTAGGATTATGGACTCAGAAAACCAGAGACAAAATTAAGCTGGCGAATGGGTCTATTCAAGGAATAGAAGAAATACCGAAGAATATTAAAGAAAGATTTCGAACAGCGTGGGAAATTCCGATGAGATCCCTCATCGATATGGCAGCTGATCGGGGTGCTTATATTGATCAAAGTCAGTCATTAAACCTCTTTCTGGAAAACCCAACCATCGGTAAGGTTTCATCTATGTATAACTATGCATGGAAAAAAGGTTTAAAAACAACTTACTACCTTAGATCAAGAGCAGCTACTCAGATCAGAAAAACAACTGTAAGTAATAGTGAAGCTGTTGCTTGCTCCCTTGAAAACCCTGACGCTTGTGAATCATGTCAATAAGCGAGGACCAATTATGTTACTAAATCCAGGTTTAGATTTAACTTTACGTCCAATGAGATATCCCGATTTTTACGAAATGTATAAAAACGCGATAAAAAACACTTGGACAGTCGATGAAATAGATTTCTCAACAGATTTGAGTGACCTTCACTTGAAGCTATCTCCAGCTGAACGTCACCTCATCAACAGGCTTGTCGCATTTTTTGCGACAGGTGACTCCATTGTCGCCAATAACCTAGTGCTTAATCTATACCAGCATATCAATGCACCCGAGGCACGACTCTATTTATCTAGGCAACTATATGAAGAAGCGCTACATGTTCAGTTCTATCTGACTCTGCTAGATACCTATCTACCAGATGAGAAAGAAAGAAATGAAGCATTTGCAGCTATTCACAATATTCCTTCTATTAAAGCAAAAGGTGAATTCTGTTTTAAATGGATGGATACCATTGAAAACCTGAATACCCTAGAAACGAGGGAACATCGGCAGAAATTTTTACTCAATTTAATTTGTTTCGCAACCTGTGTAGAGGGTCTGTTCTTTTTTGCTGCCTTTGCCTATGTCTACTTTTTACGTTCAAAAGGATTACTACATGGCCTTGCCTCGGGAACCAATTGGGTCTTCCGGGATGAAAGTTGCCATATGGCCTTTGCCTTTTCGGTCATTGAGCATGTCAGAGAAGAAGAGCCCGACCTATTTGATGATGACATGAAACGCCAGATCATCACAATGATTGATGAAGCAGTCGAATGTGAAATGGTTTTTGCGCATGATGTTTTGGAATTAGGTATTGCTGGGTTAAACTCTACTGATATGAGACAGTATCTGCAATACATCGCTGATCAGAGACTCGTTACCTTAGGCTTAAATCCAGTATATCACGCCAAAAATCCATTCGGTTTTATGGAACTACAAGATGTTCAAGAACTGACTAACTTTTTTGAACGTAGAGTTGCTGCTTATCAGAAAGGTATTACGGGTGAGGTTTCATTTGGAGAAGACTTCTAATTATAAGAAATAAATAACAGACTATTTATTTCTTATAATTTTCGGAACTATTGAATATTTATATCGCCCTGCGTCAAAGATTTGATCTTCTCTAAAATCTTCGTTGTTGATAAACCTTCGACGAAGTCAATCCTCTCAACGCTGCCACCGTTTGCAGTCACGGTGTCAGCCCCCACTATTTCATCTAACTCGTAATCTGCTCCCTTTACCAAGACATTGGGGACCAGAAAGTCAATCAATTGACGGGGAGTGTCCTCATCAAACTCGACTACATAATCAACACAAGATAATGCCGCCAACAAATACATCCGCTGAGTCGATGGAATAATAGGTCGTGCTTCGCCTTTTAAACGCTTTACTGATTTATCAGAATTAACTCCAACAACCAGAACATCTCCTCTAGCCCGTGCAGCTTCCAAGTAACTTACATGCCCCGCATGCAGAATATCAAAACAACCATTAGTAAAGACCACAACCGGAGACCTTGTTGATCCTTCACCAACCCGATCTTTTAACTCATCCAAGCCAACAACCTTCGACTCCGAACTAAACCAGGTGGAGCCTTCAAAAGCAGTTTGATCTTTAATCGCTGCCACGAGTTCAGCCTGATGAATCGGCTGAGTTCCCCACTTTTCAACCACCCTACCTGCAGCTAAATTTGCAAGATACATCCCATGGTTTAAACTCGCCCCACTAGCCATTGATAAGGCCATCATAGCCACTACAGTATCACCTGCACCTGAAACATCAAAAACCTCCCGAGTCTGAGCGGGGAGATAGATACCCGGACTTGAACCCGACTCAGGCAAGCAATACATACCTTCAGCACCTAAAGTCACCATTATATTTTTGATTTTATAACGTTTTTGCAGCTGTTTAGCTAAATCTTCCCTGCAAATTGAATCTAATGAATCGACCCCCAATGCCTCACAAGCTTCTTTTCTATTAGGAGTAACTAAATCAGCACCAGAATATAAGCTGTAATCCTTTCCCTTGGGATCAACAATTACAGGTATATTTTTGCTCTTAGCATGAGATATAACTTGGTGTAAAAACTCTTTGGTTAAACTACCTTTGCCGTAATCACTAAGCAGGATAGCATCGGCTTCAATCTTTTTTATTTTCTCCAAGAGGCGATCTTGAAAATCTAAAGAAATAGGTTCAACCTTTTCCCAATCAATCCTCACTAGTTGTTGATTATTAGAAGTAATCCTAGTTTTTTTGACCGTCACCCTATTATCATCAAGTAATACTGGCGACACATCAATGCCGTCATCAGTCATAATATCAAGCAACTGTGAAGCCGCTGCATCTTTTCCCAAGACACCGCATACTACAGCTTTACCGCCTGCAAGCTGTATATTCCTAGCAACATTAGCAGCACCACCGGCAGTGCAACTTGATTTAGTTACCAGATGAACGGGTACCGGAGCTTCAGGAGAAATCCGATTAACCATACCCTCAAGATATTCATCTAAAATCAAATCACCAACAACAACTACTACTTCCTCATCCCATGGTAATTTCTTAAAATCGTCCACTCGAGGCTTAACAGAATAAGTCATAATAACTCCCCACCTTTGACATCATCAGTCAAAGAACTGACATCAGACCACAAAAACATGTCACAGTCTTGACTCAGCAAAGCAAAAAAATTCGGCAAATATTTGGCGTATGCCCGGAAACCCTTGACCATCAACACTAGTGCAAAATGGCACAGTCTTTGCTTCAGAGATACCCACAGGTTCAAAAATATAAGCAGATATCAACATGCATTGAAATATCTCACAAATCAAAAGAGATCTATGAGAAAGTTCCTAGTAAAAAAACTGCTGATTACTTCCACAATTATTGGTCTGAGTCCCGGTACTATGGCTCAGTTAAACCGATACTCACAGATAATTGTGCCTTTCGAAGAACCCAAAACATACAGGTATGATTACAACAAGATCACCAACACAATACAAATAGAAATCGAAAATGCGACCCCTGAACAGCTAAGCCAATTCGACATTTATGATGAAACTCTTATCCGGCGTGTTTCTATTAAGGAGCTCTCCGGACAAGGGGTTCAAATAATGCTAACTCTTAAAGACGAAAATGTTCGCGCCACAGTGTCCCAGTTCAACCAGCCTTGGCGACTGGCAATTGATCTTTTCGATAAAGATTTTCGAGAACACCGAGATTTAGCCACAGGCTTTCCGCTGGCAACTCGCACTCAACCTGCAGTGCCTTCACAGCCAAGCCAACACGCTCCCTGGATCATGGAAAAGCATTCGACTAACAACCGACTCCAACAACCAACCGCAGAACGACCTCCGCAGCCATACAATAACCCATATTCACCTGGAAACAATAAGCAAGGCATTAAAAGAAGGTTACTTCAACCTGTTCCCGATGATATTCAGAGACCCGATCAACTTATCTCAGCTATAGAAAAAATGAATCCTGGGAAGGGCAAGTTCTGGAAAGAATTTCCGACTTATATCTACCGCATTCAAACATCAC
>PBRN01000133.1 GCA_002725955.1 Pseudobdellovibrionaceae bacterium | reverse complement strand
AACCAGAATTCTAGGATAATCTGCAATGCTGATGGTTATTTCTCCGGCAAAGACATTAGACTTTGAAACCGACTGCGGTCACAACAAGTTTACTGAGAACGAATTTTTGGATGATGCTCAGCTACTCATCAATGAAATCCAGAAGCTTTCCTCCAAGCAGCTGGGGAGCTTGATGAAGTTAAGCGATAAATTGGCCAATTTGAACTGCGATCGGTATCAATCATGGAGCCTGCCCTTTAATGAAGAAAATGCTAAGCAAGCACTCTTCGCCTTCCAGGGAGATGTTTATCAGGGACTTGACGCTCAGAGCCTTACCAAAGCGCAAGTAAACTTTGCCCAGAAACATTTACTAATACTGTCTGGCCTCTACGGAATTCTTCGCCCTTTAGATCTGATGCAAGCTTATCGACTGGAAATGGGCACAAAGTTTAAAAATAAGCGAGGAAAAGATCTCTACGAATTCTGGGGAAATAAGCTAGAGGAAAATGTAAACCAAAGATTAAAAAAGAAAGATTCCGTCCTCGTGAACCTTGCGTCACAGGAGTATTTCAAAGCCATAAACCCAAAGAAACTCAACACATCTATTATCACCCCTGTGTTCAAAAATAAGAAAAATGGCGAATATAAGATGATTGCTCTGTTTGCCAAAAAAGCCAGAGGCATGATGGTGCGATATGCGATTGACAATAAGATCACCGATGTAGAGGATCTGAAGGGGTTTGACTACGAGGGTTATAAATTCAGTAAAAAACTATCTTCAGAACAAGAGCTAGTCTTTACCAGAACCCCCTAAAAGCAGCCCTCGAGCCACCTCCAAGAGACTTCTATACCGAAGTCTCCATGAAGCAGCTAATAATCACGGTGAAATCAGACATCTATCGGCAAAATTTAAATTTGTTAACCCTTGATTTTTATTGTCTGTGAATCCTCTCTAGCCTTCAAATAGTCGAAATTACTAGATCAAACGAATAGATTATGTCAATTTAGTCGCCTTGCTAGAGCACCAAGAATTATAAATTTTAAAAGGATTAATCCCGTGTATCAGCCAAAACATATTCTAACCACCTTATTTTTTAGCATCCTTGCCATTGAGGCGAACGGCCAACAACCAAAAGACGTTACAGCCGAAAATATCGCCAGAGCTTTTTTTTCTGAGAGCTGTGGCACCGTCGATTACCAGGCACTCAGTTACGGGATGGGCAGAGCCGACGACGGCATAAAAGTAATGCAGGATTCCCTTGAGATCAGCTTCTTTGAACTAGGTGCTTTCATAGATCGACAAGGCATCAATACCGCTGACTGTTACATGGAAATCAAAGTGAATGTGCCTGCCAACAAAAGGTTTCGTGCCGTTTCAGCCACTTCCGAAGGGACTTATTCCATAGGCAAGCAAAGCGCAGGTAGAATCAGTATCGACTACACTCTAGAGGAAACTAAGGCAAAAGGTATATGCCGTAAAGAGGGCTTGCAGGACGCTGACGATTTCCAATTGACGGTTAAGATGGATAATCAATCTTTTACCCAATGCTACGATTACCCCACCACAGTCACTTTAACCACTGTGTTAACTGCTTCAGTATGGTCTAAAGGCAATGACTTGGCTGAAATCGTTTATGACCAAAATGAGAGTAATGGCAATATCAAATGGGACTGGAACTGGGCTATGTGCAACGATGAATCCAGCTACACTGGGCTAGCTGGTTCATGGCGTACCTCTAATCAACGATCGAAACTTAACCTCCAACTGCAATCCGGCAATTGTAACCTCGGTCAAGACGAGAGATATTCTTATCAAACCGCTTATGGGCTTGGCACAAAAAGACAGGGGATCATGGTACGTGACTGCAGCAAAAATGGTTTTACGATTACTTCAAGTCAGGGAAAAGTGAATTATGGCTACCTCCAGGACAATGCATTAGTGTGGAAAAAAATACCCCTTAAAATCGGTATCACTGACGTTAAATGGTATAAATAATTAAGCCTGCACATTAGCTAATTATTTGTATTTAAAAGATTTTATCAAATCGAATCGAATCACCGATTGCAACACCCAAAGCGTCGCATTGATTTTGAGAGCAGGTATAACCATCAATGTCGACAACGGATCACACAAAAAAGAAATTGAAGTATCAGGAGTACATAAAATGAAAAATTCAATAAAAGGTATCATCAGTATAGCTTTTGCNAGCCTTAGTACGATGGCTTTAGCCGATTATGTTCCACCAGTTGAAATCGAAGTCACCGAAGCNAGAAATGATTGCTATGAAGANGAGTTTGAAGTCATCTCNANCGATGACGGTTACGGTAATANAGTTTCTGTNCTNGAGGGTTTATTCNCGAATATGGGAGCCATGNCAGATGGCTCGANAACGACCGAAAGGAAAATTTGTCAAGTTCGTTATAACCTTCAAGTACCTCAGGGATATAAAATAGTAAAAATGAACTTTGAAGCTGCNGGTACTTTTTCTGCNGGGGAAAGAGGAAACATCCGGGCTACTATCGCTCACAAAGTTGGTAACGGTCAAAATCGNAGAGCCTCTATCCAGCAAANAGGTGAATTCAGCTTCGTAGCAGGTGAGTTATCTGACTTAGTCAGCAATGATAGCTTTTCGAACCCTATTTATGGCGCCGACTTGCCTCCAGAGTTCCGTCGCTGTGGTGCAACNATACCAGTCAGAACACGACTGATGATTCATGCAAGTCAATCTTCATTAACCGGCGACTTTTCCGAAGTGTTTCTTGACTCTNNAGATGCCTCAGCATCAGCAAAAGCTGGCAGGGTTAAAACACACCCATATCGTTTCTGCAAAATCGTNATTCAGAAGTGTTACTAATACGATTTAAAGCNTTCACAATNNAAATATGGGTAAAAGGATAGACATGCTGNACTGATAAANAGCNAGCATGACCAATAAAATACAGGAGATAGAATAGTGAAATATTTAATNATAGGNACAATAGCCACAGCATTTTTAGGTATAAATTCAACGGCGCATAGTCAACAACCAAGGGACGTCACTGCAGAAAAAATTGAGGATGTGTATTTCTCAGAAGAATGTGGTGAAGTCGACTACCAAGCTCTTTCATTCGGCAAAGGCATCGCCAAAGACGGAGAAAGAGTCATGNAAGATGCTCTTGAAGTNAGCTTCGCTGAGCTNGCCGCACAAATCGATGGCAAAGGCCGCAATAGTGTGGACTGCTTAATGGAAGTGACTGTCAGGGTACCTGCCGGGAAACGCTTTCGAGCAGTAAAAGCCTATACAGAAGGCACTTACTCCATCGGNAACAGAGCCCAAGGCTCCATCTTTATCGATTATCAAGTTCAAGAGACGGGCGCACAGGGTATTTGTGACAAAAAGGGCCTCACTGGNGCTGANGATTTTACTCTGACAGCGGAATTAGATAATTCCCAGTTCACACAGTGCTATGATTATCCAACAACNGTCACACTTTCTACCAGNATTAATGGNAGTATCAGCTCTAAAGGGGATGATTTTTCTGAAATCATTTTTGACCAAAGAGACAGCGATTCAATAGTAAAGTGGGACTGGAACTGGCAGCCATGCCCTGAGCTAAGCAAATTTGAAGGTGAAGAATTTATTGCAGCTCGTGGTAAGCGAACAGGTCGACTGGAAGATGCNCATGTAAATATTTCAGGTAATCGCGGTACCTTTGAAACCAGAGAAGGCACAGGCTACCTCGAGAACATTCGTTTTTCTCAAGANGGCTANGTCGCTGAAGGCCGCTGGCAGCAGGGTCGTTACAGAGGTTCATTTCAATTTGAAATCACCGACCTNGATGGCAATGTCTTCAAAGGGACATATACCAACGAGGTAACTGGTGAATCAGGGGAATGGAAAGGCTACAGGTAACATTACCAATATCTAAATAAGNTAGGGGAAGACGATGATCATCCCCTACTAATTGAGGAATAAAAATGATAAAGNCAATAAAAATATGGCCGATACTATGCGGCTTAATCTTAGGCAACAATGTTCTGGCAAGTGAAGATCAAAGCAACGACGANAAACAACTAGAAATCATAGCTTCCGCCAGCAAGGGACAATGTGATATTNGTGAAGTAAAACTTAAGCAAAGTAACGTCGGTTACAAAGTTCTGGTCAAAGCAGATGAGCTTCCCCAGATGATCAGNGTTAGTGGCAAGANGCCGATGATTAGAGCTAACTGTACACTACGTTTAAANTTAGCGACAGCAGCGAATCAGAAGGTGGTACAAGTTTCTTCGAAGTTAGGCTACTTTTATAGAGCAAAACCCACTACTAACAGCCGCCTAACAAGTTTAGTGCAATTAAATAATAGGCCTAAAGTTCGCCAAACCATACCCAACAAAGTNNNCGAGCTGCCTAATGGTGAGGANTGGAAGGCNGGCTATAAAAAAGCATCTGCCNCTGANACCCTGACTGCTGAAGACACTTCACCNCTTTGCGGCGTTGAGAATTCTGTNTCTCTTNGCTATNTCGCATCGATNGTTGANGNNTCAGNCAANAATGAGCCAAGTCAAATAGCAATCTTTTTCCCAGAGCACTTNNTATCTAATCAGAAGTGGGTAGAGCTNGGNCAGATAACTTTAGCAACCTGCANTGANGTTGATGAAGACTTGGACCTCGAGAATGAATAATCATTCGAAANTTCGCAATAAATAAGTAAAAAAATTACTTATTCAATATAGCGAAGGTTTGTTAAGAAATGTAATTTTTTAAGATTAAGGAGTCGTAAGACCATGAGCATATTTAAAATCCTCAAGATCACCCCAGTTTTATTTCTGACTAGCTCTGCCTGGGGTATGACTAAGGAAATGCCTGCAAAGTATGAAGTACCGACTATGGATCAGGAGCTCATGCCTTACGCCACCATACCTATGAAAAATGCTGTCATCAATGAACCTGAGAGCGGCCCAGCAATGGTCACGTATACTTTACCAAAAGAACTAACGGGTGAAGAATTAAGCTCTACTTTCATGCAAGATGAAAGCGTTAAAGATCTCATGTATTTCACCTCAGACAAAGGGGCNGTAAGCTGTACTGAGAATTGGAAAAACATGAGCTGTGTTGTTCAATGGAAGAATTTAAACATTGACCGAGCNAAAGTTAACAAACATCTTAGNGCTAACTACACCGGNGATAAGCTCAAAGCNCTAGAGCAGCTTTCACTGAAGTTCGATGTGGAACCGATAGGTTTCATCAAAGGAGCGATGTCGATGCCCTCTGGAAAAAATGCTGGTGAAGCAATACCCGTTACTATAGATAAGGTCAGAAACGGCANATTCGCAGAGAATGCCGTCGATACACAAAAGTGGTTTAAAGTTGATCTGAATCGACCGGTTGATATCGAACTGTTTTTTAAAGGAAATCAGAGTGAGCAAGGGCTGCCAGATCTTGACTTTTCTATTTATGACAGCAACCAAAAGCTGATCAAAGAAGCNATNACCTTCGATGAGGAAAAAGAAGTTCTACCAAATTTTAGAACATCGAATCCGGGGACACACTATATCGTTATCAACAATCCTTTTTATACTGGTGCTATTTCTTTTAAACTAGTCGTCCGAAGAAAATAGAAAGCCTTAAATAAAAAGANTCATGATAGGAAAGAAANTTGGGAAAGCATGAGTGAGATGTGTGAAAAATTTTTTCGAGGNAACTTTAAAGGATTCCTCGATGACACTATAAATGCTAATCCACCTCGCATCGAGTTGGATGANATTCCTTATATTGTGGGTTCCTTTATATTTCTAGGAAAACTAGATCACGCTCAAGCTATCCTAAAAAAACATTACGCTGACCTGAAAATCGATCGAATCATTCACTGCCAATTCTTCATTGGTATCGGGTTNAATCGGAGTGGGGCCTATTCTGAATCTAAAGCAATATTTTTAGATAACATTAAGCTNTTTCGCACCCATAAGCTAAAATCTGATGATTTAACAGCTTTCTTTGTTCATCAGGGGTTGGGATTCCATTACCTTTTTTGCAGTCGCTATGGATTAGCACTTCGAGCTGCAAAGGCTTCTTCTGCTTCTGCACTGCAAGCTTCTTTTTTATTCGGTCGTATTCTTGCCGCTGACCTCNTGGGCAATGCCCACGCCAAGGTTGGAGGTTTCACAGAAGCNGGCAAAGCATTTGCCGAAGCTAGCGAACTATCTCAAACTCTGGGCAATGGCGGTATTGCTGATGCAGTCAACATCAATCAAACCGTAGTACGCTCCATTGCCGGCCAAGACCACGAGGATGGATCTGCCAGCCTCAGCACTATCTTTCAATCGTTCGTTGACTCCAATAATTTTTCTGGCATTTCCCTGGGNCTTGAATTGGCGCGACAATGGACTATCAAGGGCAACCTCATCGAGGCAGAAAAAGTCCTAGAGTATGTCCAGGAACAAGTGGTCAAAGCTAAGAATCGCCGCCAGACTATCATCCTGCACCTGCGCTGGGCCCATCACTATTTCTTGAAGGGACTTTACAGTATCACCCAAGAAAAACTAGAGTTAGCAGCCAAACTGATCAACTGGGAACAGGATCACAGTCTTGCTTTGAATTACTACGGCCTAAAACTCAAAGTCCTGCGAGCTCAGGGCAAAGAACAGTCGAGTCAAGAACGAGATGCAGCCCGGTGGCATGAACGCCAGAGCTGTGACGGTATTCACCTACGGATTGTCTCACGTCATGAAGATACCCATCACAGCACGGAACCAGGTGATGATACTATCGGCGACCTGATGGATAAAGTCAGCAAAGAGGGTCCCACCGTCGATGTCATCCAATCCATCATTAAGACCGGGTTTCTGGCCCTAGCCAGAGATTTGTTTCGCACTCCACCTGGTGCGCGAACGATAATCATTAATGCTATTCCTGGAAAACACTTTGTGTTTGATTGCGGAAATGTTCAACTTCTTGAAACCTCATTGTCACCCGTATGCCGCCAACTTCTAGAATTCTTGGCGGGAGGGCCTCGCAGCACTGCGGATATCGTCAAAGAACTATGGGGTTTGAACTACGATCCTATGAAGCACAATAGCACTTTTTATAGTGCTATTTCTAGACTCCGAAGCTTTCTTGGCACCTACAGATCCTGGTTAAAAGGTGATACCGGGATCTACACCCTGGATGAAGGGGTAAAGATAAGTTTTCAAAATACCATTACCCAAGAAGAACCCCATAACTTGCTGGAGCTAAGTCAAACCAAGCATCCGGTAGCCAGGCGAGTCCGTAATATTAATCTAAACATTAGACATCTTAATATGATCAAAATGCTTGATGTGGACCATCACCTGACTAACCGCATCGTCCAGGAAAAGTTTGGGGTTTCCTATGCAACAGCAACTCGCGATCTCACCATTCTGACTAAAGCAGGGTTTATCCAAAAAATCGGCAGAGGCAAGGCAACTGCCTATCTTTCAGCTAACAATCAGCAGATTTCACTATAATTCTGCAGACGCCTCCTATATCAGCAGATGAATGATCAATATTTTCTCGAAACAGCTATTCAGCTAAGTCTCATAATTTCAACACCTTAAACAAAAATTTGATCACTACCCACCTGCAAAGCCAGCGAGATGAATGATTTATAATTGAAACCCCGAGAGTTTTTGTCCTAGTATCAAGCTTAGAGATTATACACCAATAAAAGATCAGCAAAACTGTAATGGCAGGACTAAAAGTTGACTGAAAATACTGTACAGGTAGATAACGTACGACCCATTGGGCAAAAGCATACCGAATCAGCAACCAGCTCTGAACAAGGCCAACGGTCGAGAGCTGATTTAACTGACAATCAAAAGTTAATGGTAGAACTAACTAAGTACCGCATGCCATATGGTAAATATAAGGATATGCGCTTAGTCGATTTACCTGAACCGTATGTTGTCTGGTTTTCCCAGCAAGGTTTTCCCGAGGGTGAGTTAGGCACTATGCTGGCAATCGTCCATGAAATTAAGGTCAACGGGCTGGACCATTTATTCAAAAGCCCTAAAAAATAGGGCCTGATACGACTGAGGATAATAAGTCTGTCTAATCGAAGTCTGATGGATCCATGATTAATTCTTGATCATGGATAGAGACCTTATCTCCTGTTCTTAATTTTTTACCACGTCGAGTCTCCACTTGGTCGTTTACCTTAACCTCTCCCCCTTGAATCATCATTTTTGCGTGGCCGCCAGTTTCGGCAACACCCCGTATTTTTAGAAAGTCATCTAATTTAATAAATCGGTCTATATCACTCATCACAACCTCGTCCGTTTCAAGAAAAATCAACCTTTCTATGATCTGGAAAGATTTTGCAAGATCTAATCCATATCTTTGCTAACTACCGTTAGATAGCGATCGCTGGTGGAGTAGTCCAGAGTTTAGATAATCCTCGTAAATCGCCCTCACTGACGCCTCTGTACTGCGAGCGGTAAAACCCAGCTCTTTCTGCGCCTTAGCTGCGGACATATAGCGGGAAGCCTTTAAAGCATGCAAAGATTCCATAGTGCATAAGGGTTCTTTGTTTTGAATACTACCCATGACCTTAAAAAATGGAACACTTAAATAAGGTAGCCACCCTGGCACAGTAAGCAACACACCTTTAACACCCGCCACCTTATCAGCCACACCACCAAGATCAGCCATACTAGCCCAATAGCCCGCTAAAATATAATTTTCTCCTACCCGCCCCTTGGCCTCAGCACTTAAAATACCAGCAACCACATCCTGTGCATCAACCCAATTAAACCCATCACTGATAAGCACCTTAAAACGTCTGGTGAACATATCCTTGAACAGCCTACCCATGCGAGAATTAGCTCCATCATAGGGGCCGATGATTCCAGTCGGGTTTACAAATACGACATCCAGCCCTCTGGGAATAAATTCCCTCAAAACCTTTTCTGCTGCACTTTTAGATTGATCATAAATAGGTTGTTTCGAAGAGGCCGATTCACAACTTTCATCAACCGTAAATGTAGAATTCTGGTATATATTATAGGCATGAATCGAGCTGACATGGATAAATCTTTTGATCCCAGCATTCATAGCTGCCTGAGCACAATTACGAACCCCCTCTACATTAATATCCCAGACCAAACCACCCTTCGGACCGGTAATGGAAATCACAGCAGCAAGGTGAAATACCGTACTTACCCCCTCGCAGGCTTGTTTCATAACTTTGGGATCTCGAACATCACCCCAAACTTTTTCAACGTCAAATTCAGCTGATAAATCCGTGTTAGGCGCCAACAGAACTCTAATCTGCCTCTTTTCTTTAATCATAGTTCTAATCAGGTTGGTACCGAGATGACCACTAGCTCCTGTAACCAAGGACAACAAAGCAAGCCTCCTGAGATCAAAAATTAATGGAGCAATTCATTCCTTGATAACATCTTTTTAATGAAATCGAAATGACGATAAAAGTACTCTAGAACAGAATCAATGATGCAAGGTTATTCCGGCAAAGGCAAAGCCTGAAAAATAAGAGTTGAAATCAAAGCAATCCTATTCAGATTTGTATCACTTGATTCCAAAGTTAGATCGCAGCCAATTCAAGCTATAGATTAACAATCATTGTTTCTATATGGAAACAATGAATTTCCCAACCATCCCTTAACATCAGTGGATGCATAAGATAGACAAAAAGAATAAAATAAATGTTTATTGCATCCATAGGTTGGTTTGATCCAGTAGAAAGAAAAAAGATTACTGTGATTTTTTCAATCGCAGATTAAAGACCAGGAGAAAATTCATGGGCAAACGGCTTCCTATGAGCATCCCTTACGGCTGGTTTTTTATTGCCTACGCTGATGATTTACCCAGGGGCAAAGTACAAACCGTTCATTACTTTAATAAGGAAATGGTATTATTCCGCACGGACAACGGAGAAATCGGGCTGTTAGATGCCTATTGTTTACATATGGGAGCCCATCTTGGGCATGGCGGTAAGGTTGAGGGAGAATCTATTCGCTGCCCTTTTCATGACTGGAAGTTTAACACCAAAGGTCAATGCACTGAGGTCCCCTATTCCAAAACGATGCCTCCAAGCCTAAAAACAAAGAAAAAGTGTCAAAAGACTTATCATGCTGTAGAAAAAAACAAAGTGATCTGGGCCTGGTACCACCCGGAAGATAAAGAGCCCTTTTTCGATGTAATGGAACACGAAGAAATTAGTCACCCTGATTGGGTTGAGCTGGAAAAGTTTGAATGGCGGTTTGCCAGCAACCCCCAGGAAATTGCAGAAAATGGAGTCGATGTAGCACACTTCCAATATGTACACGGGATGACTTCGGTACCAGAGGGTAAAACTACCTATGATGGCGTCATCCGCAAAAGTATGGCTGAAGGCACCCGAGACATCAAGCAACCTGATGGATCTGTGAAAACAAAAAATAGCCGCGTTGAAACAATTCAAAATGGCGCCGGTCAAAAATACACAAGAATCAGCGGCCTTACTGATACCTTCCTGATGGTTCTAGCCACTCCTATTACTGATGAAGATGTAGAGCTTAGATTCGCATTCACCTATAAAAAATGTAATCCGGAATCCCTCGAATATAAGGCTGCTAAAGGCACCATAAAAACCCTTATCGGCAAAACCGGCGTAGAAGGAGATATCCCCATTTGGGAAAATAAAATATTCCATAAGTATCCACTGCTATGTGATGGCGACGGCCCCATCATGCGTTTCAGAAAGTACTTTGGACAGTTCTATTGTCAACAGAATAAATAAAACAATCAGGTTAGCTGACTTTTAGATGACAGGGCTCATATCGAGCGTATAACCAAAACTTCACAAGGAGATACCATGATAATCCCAAGCCCAGAAGAAATCAGCCAAAGGGTTAAAGGCATCTGTATTAACCTAAAAAAAAGGCAAAAAGCAGCTAAAGAACAGCGTCGAATTTCCAATGAATCCATCGAAGATATGCGGAAAGCTGGATTATTTCGTATCCTCCAGCCCAAAAAATTCGGTGGTTATGAAATGAATCCAAAGGTTTTTTTCGACACTCAAATAGCACTGGCCAGTGCATGCCCAAGCAGCGGCTGGGTCTTCGGGGTGCTGGCATGCCATGCTTGGCAATTGGCCTTATTCCCTGAGCAAGCACAGCGCGATGTCTGGGAAGAAAATGATAATACTCTGATATCATCATCCTATGCACCTATGGGCAAAGTAACCGTAGTGGAAGGTGGCTACCGTCTCTCGGGTAAGTGGGGTTTTTCCAGCGGCTGCGACCATGCAGAATGGGGCTTTCTCGGAGCCGTTATCATGCAAGAAAATGCTCCCCCTGAATATCGCACCTTTCTGATTAACCGAGAATATTATGATATCATCGATGACTGGCATACATCTGGCTTACAGGGTTCGGGCAGTAAAACCATCGTCGTCAAAGACGTTTTTATTCCAGAGCATCAAACCCATAAAGCTATGGATGGCTTCTTATGCGAGAACCCTGGTAATGCAGTTAATACAAACCATCTATACCGGTTACCATTTGGCCAAATATTCATCAGATCAGTCTCATCCCCTGCCATCGGTGCAGCCAAAGGAGCTCTGGAAGCTTTTCTTGAATACAACAAATCAAGGGTTACTTCCAATACCAGAACAGCTGCGAAGACGGATTCTGCAGTGCAAATGGTTGCTGCAGAAGCAGCATCTGAAATTGATGCAGCCATCCTGAAAATGCATAGAAACTTTGATGAACTCATGGCATACGCNGAGAAGAAAGAACCTATACCTATGACTCGACGGTTTCAATTCCGCTTTGATTCTGCCGAAGCTAGCGCCAAGTGCGCAGCANTCACTCAAAAGCTATTCATGGCAAGCGGCGGACAAGCNATTTTCCTAAGCAGCCCCATCAACCAGTATTTTCANGATGTTCATACCATCAAAGCCCATGTAGCCAATAACCACATCCCGCTNGGACAAAACTTTGGTGGCATTATGATGGGNCAGGAAACTATGGATATGTTCGTCTAAATTGAAACTTTGACTAACTCAGGAAGGGTTANCATGAGTCTTATCAAACAAATTGGTTATATTGCTTTTGAAGTTTCNGACTTAAATNTATGGGAAAAATTTTCGACCAAGGTGCTGGGCNTGGTAAAATCAGAAACCACAAAAGATGGCTTTAATCTCCGCATCGATCAATACCAAAGACGNTTCTTCATCGAGAAAGGTAAAGCCGATGATGTTACCGCCATTGGTTTTGAAGTNGAAGANGAAGANGCATTAAATAATCTACAAGCCCAGCTCAATGCAGCCGACTTNGAAGGAGTGCAAGGTACTNCTCAAGAAATTAAAAATCGCGGNGTCACNAACCTAATCAAATANNGCGANCCAAGNGGGGTTCCTNTGGAGTTTTACTATGGTGCTGTGCTAGCTGAAACTAGTTTTAAATCAGATCTAGTGGAAGATGGATTCGTCGCAGATCAACTAGGATTCGGCCATGTAGTCGTNTCATGCCANAATCATCAGGCAAGTCAAAAGTTCTATCTTGATACNCTTGGATTCAAACTCAGTGATACCATGCANCTTAAGTTTGGCCCGAAAGAGTTNAAAATAACTTTCACTCACGTTAACAAGAGACATCATTCACTAGCATTCAGTGTACCNATGCCAAAAAAGATCCACCACTTTTTGGTGCAATGTAAAAACATGGATGACGTCGGCCTAGCTTATGATCGTGCTATCGATATGGGACTGCGNATCACCCANCAATTGGGNCGTCATACTAATGATAATATGTTCTCTTTTTANGCNCANACCCCATCAGGCTTTGAATTTGAATTTGGTGCNGATGCCCTTGAAATTGATGATAAAGTNTGGCAACCCAAAGAGTACAATAGCGGCAGTGTTTGGGGNCATCGCCCTCCACCTAAACCAGTNATATCGNAGCCAACAGCNCCANCAAAGAANCTGATGCCAGAAGGAAACTTTCTAAGCTTAAAAGATGGATACCGCCTNCACTACCATGACCAAGGCAAAGGACATGCTGTTATTTTTCTCCATGGCAGNGGCCAAGGTGCTAGNGGCTGGAGTAATTTTAAAACNAANGCACCGGCCTTCCAAAAGGAAGGTTATCGCACTATCATCCCTGACCTGATAGGCTTTGGNTACTCTAGCAAGCCAGAGGATATNAAGTANTCTCTTGAATTCCATCTAGACAGNCTTAAGCAACTGATNNATCANCTTCAGCTTGATAANGTCACTCTCGTAGGAAATTCACTGGGTGGTGCTCTATCGATTAAATACGCTCTTAGCTTCCCAGATAAAGTTGAAAANCTAATACTCTTGGCACCTGGAGGTATTGAACCTCAAGACGTATACCGNCGCATGCCNGGTTTACACGCCATGTTTAAGGTNGTNCTATCTGAAAGCCCTATGGTGCCCGACGATTTGAAAGACNTATTACGCTTACAATTATATGATCAAACGCTGCTCAGTGACGAGATCTTAGAGGAGCGTTTTCAAGTCGCNCAAACNCAACCAAAATCAGTCTGGACCACCATGCAAGTCCCATTTATGGGAGATCAGATCAAAAATCTACAATGTCCNATCCTACTCTTCTGGGGCGAAGATGATAAATTNTTGCCAGTATCCGGAGCNAAAGTAGTAAAAGAACAATGCCCGCAATCAACCAACATTATTTTGCCNGAATGCGGTCATTGGGTCATGGCGGAACATACCAAGACATTTAATCANAANTCACTCGACTTTTTAAGCTAAACCACCTGNCTGAGATATACGNNCNGTTAAACCAATCAATTTCATCNCTAATCAAAACTATAGAGATGNAATTGATNNCNAGNNCNACACGACGAGGAGTCNGATTATGGATCGAAAGCAGATAAATCAGATTAGNGAGCTANTNTACGAGGCAATGACCNNAAAAAAGACAATNCCNCCCCTGACNACGACCCATCCNGAAATAACAATTGAGGATAGTTATCATATATCCATGGGTATCTTGGAGCGACGNCTACAGAACGGGGAAAAGATTATAGGCAAGAAGATCGGAGTTACTAGTCACGCCGTGCAGTCTATGCTCGGTGTGTTTCAACCGGACTTTGGTTTTCTGACAGATAAAATGCTATTCTCGAATCATTGTGAAATGCCTATTAGCGAAGAATTAATTCAACCTAAGGCTGAAGGTGAAATTGCTTTCGTCCTGGCAAAACCCCTTACCGGACCAGGTATTACTGAAGATGATGTCGTTAAAGCCACTGACTACATTAGCCCCTGCTTTGAAATTGTCGACTCTAGAATAGAAGACTGGCAGATCAAAATCCAAGATACAATCGCCGACAACGCTTCATGCGGGCTGTTTCTATTAGGGGATAATAAGGTAAGACCCAATGATGTTGACATGGTTACTTGCGGCATGGTTGTCGAAAAAAATGGAAAAATAATTAGCACCGGTGCAGGAGCTGCCGTGCAAGGCTCCCCCCTCACAGCCGTTGCCTGGTTAGCAAATACATTGGGGCGATTTGGGGTCACACTCGATGCTGGAGACATCATCTTGTCAGGATCTTTAGTACCACTGGAACCCGTCATACCGGGTGATGTGATGTCACTAAAAATAGGAAGCAACATAGGCAGCGCCGACGTGAAATTTGTTTAATGAAAGCGAGACATGACTATGGAAAAAATCAAAGTTGCAATCATTGGATCGGGGAATATAGGGACAGACTTGCTGATGAAAGCAAAGCGCAGTGAATGGATTGACCCAGCCTGGATGGTCGGCATCGATTCAAATTCAAAGGGCTTATTACGAGCCCAAGACCTGGGCCTGCACACAACATCAGAAGGCATCAAAGGCCTCAAACCTTACTTGAAAAAAGATAACATCAAAATAGCACTCGATGCTACATCTGCATATGCTCATTTAGAACACTCAAAATTGCTAATCCAGGAAGGCGTACTGGTCATCGACATGACACCCGCTGCTATAGGGCCATACTGCGTTCCCCCGGTTAATTTAAAGAATCATTACGGTTCCGGAGAAATGAACGTCAATATGGTTAGCTGTGGAGGACAGGCTACCATTCCAATCATTGCTGCAGTAAGCAAAGTCCAGGAAGTTACTTATGGGGAAATCATAGCCACAGTTGCTTCTCGCTCGATCGGACCAGGAACTCGGCAAAATATTGATGAATTTACCCGCACCACCGCCGATGGTATCGAAAAAGTTGGAGGAGCGAAAAAAGGTAAGGCTATCATAGTCATAAACCCAGCCGAACCACCGATTATGATGAGAGATACAATCCACTGCCTTACTAAAGACGAACCCAATCAAGCAGCAATCACAGCATCAATCAAGTCGATGGTTGAAGAAGTACAGCGCTATGTCCCTGGCTATACGCTAAAAGAAGAGCCTGTCTTTGATGGCAACAGAGTTTCAGTATTTCTGGAAGTCAAAGGCCTCGGCGACTTCCTCCCTGATTACGCCGGTAACTTAGACATAATGACAGCAGCTGCCCTCAGAACCGCTGAAATGTTCGCCCAGGAAATGAAGGCTGATTGATTTCATCGAAATATGACTGTATTTTCAGCAAAGGAAACGATTTATGCCAAACACAAATAGCAATCAAAAAATCCTCATTCATGAAATGTGCTTACGGGATGGCATGCATCCTAAGCGTCACCAAATCAGCATCGACGAAATGGTTAACATTGCCAAGGGAGTCGATAAAGCTGGTGTCCCCCTGTTGGAAGTCACCCATGGAGATGGCCTCGGAGGAGCCTCTGTCAACTATGGTTTTCCTGCACACTCTGATGAGGAGTATCTCAAGGCCGTGATTCCAGTGCTTAAAAACACGAAGGTTTCTGCATTGCTGCTACCAGGTATTGGTACAATTGATCATCTAAAAATGGCTCATGACTGCGGCGTGAGCACCATACGTATTGCTACCCATTGCACCGAAGCTGATGTCTCAGCTCAGCATATCGGCATCGCCCGAGAATTGGGCTTAGACACTGTAGGATTCCTGATGATGGCTCATATGAGTTCACCTGAAGCATTACTAATCGAAGCAAAAAAAATGGAAAGCTATGGAGCAAACTGCATTTACTACACTGACTCCGCTGGCTACCTATTACCTGATGGCGTTAGAACAAGAGTTGAAATGCTACGTGATGAGCTGAAACCAGAGACCGAAATTGGATTTCATGGGCACCACAACATGAGTATGGGCGTTGCTAATTCAATAGCTGCCATTGAGGCCGGCGCAAATCGAATTGACGGAGCCTGCGCCGGCCTGGGAGCAGGAGCAGGAAATACCCCTACTGAAGTATTAGTCGCTGTATTAAATCGGATGAAAATCAATACTGGAATTGATCTATATGCCATTTCCGATGTGGCAGAAGATTTGGTCACACCCATGATGGATCAGCCTATTCGCATTGATCGAGATGCTTTGATTCTAGGCTACGCGGGAGTCTACTCGTCCTTTTTGCTATTCGCTCAAAGAGCTGCCACTAAATATGGAGTATCTGCCCGAGATTTACTTCTGGAAATGGGTCGTCGAAAAACTGTCGGTGGACAAGAAGATCTGATCGAAGAAGTAGCCATTGAAATGGCCAAAAAAGTAACCTAGCCTATAAAACTAACCCGGTTCTCCGAGAAGGTTAGTATGTCTCTTAGATCCTCTTTTTGTCGTGCAAAGAGAGGATTTTTTTATAGTATCTCACTTATCGCTATTAAAACGTATCCGTCTACAATTGATCGGCAACACTATCGGCTGTTACAGATTCTCGATTTATGGCCCGCTGAGTCTTTGCTGAAGGCTGTTGGTAAAACTGACTATACCATTTACGCAGCTTCGGTATAGGCCCATCACCAGCACAAAGAAGAGGTACTTCCCGATAGACTTTATGCTCCCAAATTTCTACATCTTCATGATAGCCTTGGCGTGTACCCTGAATAATGGCTTGATGAATTTTATCGAGGTTTTCCTTCGACTTGACAAATTCTTCAGGCAGCCCCATATGGCTAAGAGACTTACGGATCACGACCATATCGTCTTCAGAGAAATCCTCATTCTGAATCATGACCCCAAACCACAGGTGCAAGGAGTTTTCATCAATTGGTGTATGAGCATTTACCAAGCGAGACTCAACCAGACTCTGCATCCAGGTCACTTGATAAGCAGGACCATAGTAGGTGGCTTTGGTTGAAATCGGCCTATGGTTACCCATCCCTCTCATAATTTGAGTTGCTGTATGGTTTTCATAGATATTTTCAAAATAGGACACTTCTTTAAGATGATGAACCACCTTAAAATGAGCTTCATCAGCTACATTCTCAACAATCTCACGTGGATGCGTTTTAATAGTGCGACGATCAAGGTGCCAAGGAGTCCAACCGCTTTTACCGTACTCAGCTAAAATAGGAATTTCATAATCAGGCTGCCCACCATCAGGATCATGCCACACCAAAATTAAGCCATTACGCTCCACTACCTGCCAGGATCGAACACAGGCTTTCCGAGGGATCCTTTTCGCATAGGGCACATCAATACATTTCCCATCTTTCCCTTGAAATTGCCAAGCGTGGAACGGGCATCTTATGGTATTTCCCTCGACCTTGCCTCCATGAGCCAAGTGAGCCCCAAGATGAGGGCAGTATGCATCAAGTAGATACACTTGGTTATCTTCACCGCGGAAAGCCACAATTTCCTGATCAAAGTACTTTAAAGCTTTGGTTTCAGCCTTTTTATATTCATCAGAACTACCAATAACGAACCAGCCTCTTGGAAACTTATGTTTCTGCGGCGACACTACGGTTTGCTTTTCCATAAGATTGATACCTCTATGATAAACAGGAACTTAGGATTGCAACTTCT
The DNA here is from genome assembly GCA_002725955.1 of Pseudobdellovibrionaceae bacterium. Lineage (GTDB taxonomy): Bacteria > Bdellovibrionota_B > Oligoflexia > Oligoflexales > Oligoflexaceae. Next base: position 75 of record PBRN01000133.1, on the reverse strand, counting down.
GAGATAAAAAAAACTCTAGTTTAAATTTTACGCCTTCCAATATCTTTTAGGTAATGGGATAGAAACACTTTACAA
>PBRN01000132.1 GCA_002725955.1 Pseudobdellovibrionaceae bacterium | reverse complement strand
TTTAAATCATCATAAATAATATAACTTGGAAAAATGATGTCTCACTATAAAATACCAACACTGATAAAAAATTGTCTAAATAACAGATTTTTCTCCTTGTTAAGCTTAAGTACTATCATCATATTTTGCTTAAATATAGTATTCAAAAGTCATGAATCGCAAATCTATAACGAACAACTTGTCCACAACACGAACAAGGGCGTTAAAAAGATCGAGCAAAAGATTATTTCTTGGAACAATCTACTAAAGGACAACGTTCAAAAAATTGCTAACCAAGATAAAACCAAAGACATCTTAAAACACATAGCTTATTACGAGTCGGATTTTTCCTTTATAGGCTTTTATCGTGAAAAGGGAGAGAGGATAACTACAACAGACCAATTATTCATACCCAATAATTTACCTAATAGTCTAAAAGGCGAGAATACCTATGCTACAAAAGATCAGCTAGAAAAATTTGTAAAAAGTTCTTTACAGAACTTACCTACTGAGAAAACTAATTCTGAATTGATTGCATTCTCAGATCGACTAGGATTCCCTGCTCTAGTTACTATCTATCCTTTTATTGATCATAATGGTAACCAAAACTATCTCACAGCAGTAATTTGTAATGATCGTATTAATACAATCATTCCTCATTTCAAGAGTTCGACCACACTGATGATCGGGGAAAAGAAGGAACAGTTTATTAGTATATTCAATAGCGATCTACCTAACCTTGATCAAATCAATCAAGGCATTTTTAGCAAAATAAGAAAGACCCCCATCACTAAAGGTCGTTTTCAAATTAAAGATCAGAAATCAAGAATTACATACAACGGATATTTTAGAAAAATTAAGAATATGCCTTGGACTTTAGTAGAAATAAACCAACATAAACCTTCCGGAATAGGTTTGCTCAAAATGATGGCTTTATGGATGATATGTTTTCTAATTTTGTACATTGTGAGTAATTTGAAGAATGAGCAACCTATAGAGAGAAAGCAGGACAATGCCAATGCTGAAGCGACGAAAATAATTGCTGACACCGAAGAAAAAAAGCCCCAAGATATTGGTGGTTTGGACATCCCCCCGACAGAAAAAAATTTATCACCATATATAATTAATAACGAAGAAGACCAAACGGTTCAAAAACAAACCGATGATAAAACAATCAAGAATCCATCATCTAATTTGTGGCAACAAGCTGCTCATTTCAATAGTTGCAAAAATATAGTTCAGATTCCGATCGCCAATACAAAAATATCCTCTAGCGGTAATAGTATAGATTCAATCTTTAATGAAGGTACAAAAATAAATTAGTATTCTTCATAAAAAAACTAATTCAATTCAGATTGAATATAGTTATCCTCATAAAAGCAAGATCCTCGTCACCAGATTTCATAGTACAAAATGATCAGATTGAAACACATATGTTCATACAATCGAGTAAGAATAAACTCAAAAGATCAGCAAACCTTTTCAATAAGCTAAAATATAGTTAAATATAAGAATAGGACTGATTATGAATTTAACTGAATGGCAAAAAGAGCTACTTCAAGAAACATTTAACATGGCTTTAGGTGCAGCCGCTGCAGTCATCAGTCGGCTAGTCAAACAAGAAGTATTCTTAAATATCCCAACCGCCGAGATAACAACCCTATCAAAAATAATCGAAGAAACTGATCAAGAAAACCCTATCTCCGTGGTATATGAAAAATTTAAGGGAGAATTCAACGGTCATTCTTTTATGATATATGATGAAAAAGCAAGCTTAGATCTAGTCGCAGCTATTTTAGGTGTTGATTTCCAAGGATCACAAATGACCTTGATGGAAGCTGACACGCTTATGGAGATCGGGAATATAATACTCCAGAATTGTCTGCATGAATTGGGAAACTGCTTAGAAAGACCCCTAGCCGCAGATTTGCCTCATATTAGCTTAGGTAATGCTACAACTATTTTATCTAGATCTGACACAATACCATTAGATAGAAATGTCATTGTATTCAAAATGGGATTCCGAATCGAAAAAAGTTCGACAAAAAGTATAATAAAAATTGTCCTCGAAACTGAAGACATACAAAAAGTCCTAACATCTCTGGATCAATACCAAGAAAGGTTGGTTAGCTAATGAATGTTGCTGTGCAGGATCAACTTTTTCATAATGTATTAGGAATGGCCAAAAATGGTGTAGTAGTCGTCGATAATCAGAAAAATGTGATACTTTGGAATTCATGGATCGAAGAGAAAAGTGGCGTACCTTCTAAGAATGCCTTAGGTTTAAAGTTAGAGAACATTTTCGAGGATGGTGTTTCAGAAAGGCTTATCAACGCCATTGATACTGCTATAACAATTGGTAGTGCATCATTACTTTCTCAAAGGCTAAATCCATATCCATTACCTCTCACTCAACCAGAAAACTCAGCACTTATCACCGTTCGAACTACTGTCCAGTCTATTCAGGATTCTGACGAAAACCATTTTGCAGTTATTGAGTTTGAAGACTTCAGTGCAAATATAGCTAGAGAGAACTTTATTCAAAGCCAAAATCAAGAAATCTTAGTTACACTCGAAAGATTATTCTCGATTTTTGAGACTGTAGATTGTGCAATTATCCGAACAGANAAAGACGGTAAGATATTTCAAATCAATANAATCGGGAAGGATCTAATGGAAGGTCCACTCGGCGCAGAAATNANAACAGTCATTAGTAATAAAGATATTNAAGANGAAGCCCTTAGNGGNAATATCGAATCTGAAGAAAAAGTTAAGTTTATNACTTATTACGGCAGAAAAGTTATAGATGAAATGACTTGGGTATNTAGAGATGTAACAACAGAAGTCTTGAACGAAAGACATCTCACTGANGAAAGAGAAAAAAGTAATCAATCACAGAAACTNGCATCTTTGGGNGAGATGGCTGCCAGTATAGTACATGAAATNAAGAGNCCTTTAACAGTAGTCATGGGCAATAGNCAAAGNNTGAAAACCATGNTGGGNAAAGAAGAAGTTGACTGGCCTAAAATCGAGAAAGCTGTAGAAAATGTNGTAAAAGGTGGAGATAAAATCACNNGAACAGTCAAAGGCCTTTTAAATATGGCANGAGACTGCAAACAAGATTCACTTGAAGTAGTACTGATAGAAGANATCATCGAAGATGTGAAAGTCTTTGGTAATATTCCNGTNAATAATGTCCGNATTGATGTCACATGGCCAAATATTCCGAAAGGNCTTTCAGTCAAATGTCGNCCCGGAGAAGTAAGCCAAGTNCTNCTTAACTTGATTAAGAATGCAAAAGAAGAAATTTATGAACAATCAGAACCTTGGGTTATAGTNAAAGTTGAAGATCGAGAATCAGATATAAAATTTCAAGTCATTGACTCNGGANGNGGCATAAGNAAGGANCTAAAAGAGAAGATATTTAAAGCATTTTTCACCACAAANGGGATTGGGCANGGTACNGGNCTCGGTTTAAGTCTNTGTCGACGCCTNATCGAAAGTCAGAATGGCAAGATCTANATTGAGGAAAATCACCCTAACACNTGTTTCTCTTTCGAGCTACCAAAACGGTAAAGNCAGCATCTAATACAATCGATAATCGTTATCNTTAATTTATTGCCTCACGNTTATTNGNNTTCGCTATNATATCTTTCAGAACNTTCTCAAGTTCTGGCTCAGGGTTAAGAGCAAGACCTTTTTCTGCTATGCTAGTGCTTGCATCAAACTTCTCTTGAAATAATAAAACATTGGCCAAAGCAACATATGTTAAGGGATCTTCCGAATCGATTCTTAAAGCCCTTTCTAAAGTAGCCTCAGCCTTGGAATANTGCCCCTCTTGNGTATAATGCATGGCTTTAGTCCTCAAAGAGATNACTGGACTACGACTTTCATATTCATGTTTACTCNCNGCNGGNTTTGTATCAGCACCNTCCCAAACTCCTGAGGACTGAGTTGCACAAGCGGAAAGNAANAAAANTAGGATGACCATGCTTAATAATTTAAAATTTAACATAATGAACCTTTATGNAAGANGTAACCTGTACATNGCTATTGTAACCAACTTTTTATCCAGTCAAGAACCTTACCNGGCATNCCATCACATGAAAGAGCCTTTTCCGGCACACTTCCTCTAAAAAANGGNAGAAGCCGTGCATTNTCACATTGAGACTTTTCTCCNGGTTCNACAACCCATGCATATTCNACNCCATTCGACTTTTTATAGGTCAAAGGCTTAGAATCCAAATCTTTGATAATATNAGCCCATATAGGCANAGCCCCTGTNGAACCGGTNAAGCCNGTAGTTGAGTTATCATCATTACCCAGCCAAACAACTGCTAAGTGTTCTTCTGTAAAACCAACAAACCAGCTATCCCGATAATCAGANGTCGTCCCTGTTTTTCCTGCNACATTGTAATCTGCCGGCAAAATATTNTACATNGCTTTGCCGGTGCCTTCACGCACAGTCTCCTGAAGTATATATTGGAGTATNTGAATAGCGACCGGATCTATATTCTTACTNGTCCTTANGGGATATCNCTTCAAAGGTTTCTTATTCTGGTCCAANATATGACTAATGGNATTTAGCGGAGAATCAAAACCCTTNGCTGCCATCGTCTGATACATTTTAGCTACCTGAATCGGNCTCATCTCAGTTGTACCTAANAAGCTTGANGGCCATGGNGCNATTTGGGCATCAACGCCCAATTTTTTGATCGTACTCTCNACCTTATCAAATCCNACCTCCATCCCTAAGCGAANAGCAGGCACATTGAGAGACATAGCCAAAGCTTTATGAAGNGAAACCTCACCNGAAAATTTTCGATTATAGTTTTGAGGTTTGTATAATNCTCCACCNTCTTGCTCTATTTCTAATTCAGTATCCTTCAGTACACTAGNAATNGTGTATTTATCCGGCATATTNAAAGCAGCAAGATATACGGCTGGTTTAANCAGTGACCCAATAGGCCGANGNGCATCTAACGCTCGATTAAANCCAGACTGATCAGAATATTTACTACCGGNNAAGGCAATAACTTCACCACTATGAACNCTNGTGACAATAGCAGCACCTTCCAAAGNATCANCTTTATTNCTGTGATTNTTGATACCTTNTTTTATCCGCTTTTCTACTTGCCTCTGNNTCAATGGNTCCATGTAGGTAAATATATGAAGNCCTTCNGAGGTTAAATCGTCAATACTATAATCTTTNATCAATTGAGACTTAACNAATCCNAGATAATCATGCCANCGNTGAATACTAGANCGTCGTTTTTCTATAATNCCTANAGGAGCCTTAACCGCTAATTTATATTCATCNTCAGTTAAAGTATTGTGCTTNACCATNGATTCAAGAACCANATTNCGNCGACGTAAAGCTCTTTNNGGNTGTTTCCATGGATTATAATACGAAGGACCTTTAATCATCCCNACAAGCAATGCTGACTGCGATAACCGAATTTCCTGAATAGGGATACCAAAATAGTAAAGACTTGCCAGTCCGAANCCATGAATGGCCTTCCGNCCTTGTTTACCAAAATATATCTCATTTAAGTATGCCTCGAGTATCTCATCTTTTTCATAATGTAACTCTAAGGATATCGACATAANTGCCTCGAGAAGCTTTCTTGATAAAGTTCTCTCTTGATTCAAATAAAACGTTTTCACTAACTGNTGNGTNAAAGTACTCCCACCCTGGACAACNGCTCCTGCNCTTATATTTGCAACCATAGCNCGTGCGATACTCTTGGGAGAAATACCATAATGATCNTAAAAACGATGATCTTCTATCGCAAGCAAAGCAGGAAGCAGNCCACGAGGGGTATCATCTAATTTAATTAAGAANCTATCTTCAATGCGGGTCGGGTAAATTCCTCCCATTAACAAGGGCTCNAGNCTTACCAGGTCAATTGGCTTACCTTCAAAAGACTGCAAGTTAGTAATCATATCCTCATTAAAACTAACCTTAATCTCCCTGCCTGCTCGAAAACCATCCCAAAAATGAAAATCCCGGGTAAAAATATTTATTTGGTTTTCCACCACAGACACCTGCCCCCTGTGACGAGCCTGGGACACAAAACGGTATCCAAGCCTTCTAACTTCAGAAGCAAAATCCTTTATTTTTATTTTTTTACCAACATATAGCTCTAGTGGACGGGCAAACACCTTTGCTGGAACTTGCCAGCGCTTTCCCTCAAACTTGGAACGAACACCGCCATCAATCCATATCACAGCAATTATCAAAGAAATTAAAGATAATATAAATAAGTACTTATATGTTTGGGTTAAAAGCAACTTCCCCATCAAAAAACCTATTCAAAGTGAATTCATTAGAAAATTTCAGTCTACAAGAATCTTTTGACTGAATTTTCCCTATTATAATCAAGGAGTTAAAAAAAAGACTCCTTTTCTATATGGTGTAACATATGCATGAGACAAGGCATAATTGCAATGACCAAGATAATTAGCAGGATCAACTCAAAACTATAATATTTTCGTAATGTTCCGATACGCCTCCTGCTAGTGACTGGAAAGGAAATGACTTTGAACATAATTCGGCGTTTTATAGAGCAGTTCGTGACCTTTGGAGATCAAACATTATCCCACCAAGAGATTGCCTGGTTAAACACCCGAGGTACATCCAGACATTCATTAGAATATGCCGATATTGCATCCGTGGAATTAGATAATGGTAAGAAATTTTCAGTGTTTAATCTGTCATATGGCGGCTTATCCATAATAGACCCCCAAAAACAACTCGAGGAATCACTTAAAGAATCAGCCAACGTTACCTTAGTGATACATCATCTAAAAGTTCATTGCGATATAGCTATGATTAATAGACGAGGCAACTATCTAGGTTGTAACTTTATTCATTCAGGCCCAGACGTATTAGTCTTCTTGCGAGAAGTGCTAGAATTTATTCGGATCGGGACAACACTCAAACCACAGGAAAAAGATAAAAGCATTTATTATACCGAAGAATTAGATACTCGCTTTATTTGCAATCGTTCAGCAAGAAATCAAACTATATCTACTGAATTAGTTTTTACCTCAGGAAAGTCCGAAGTAACAATCAGGCTGACAGATGACAAACTATCTATAGATAATTCGAATGAAGCACTTTCCTTGCAAAGAGCTTTTTTTATTTTAATCGGCCTGATGAAAAATGAAAAAAATCAAGCGATTCGATATATCACAGAGAAGATGATGATCCAGCTCAATGTGTCTGCATAAATTAGAGAATACGCTGCAGTGCTTTTTGAGCAGCAATCCAGGGAAGCTGCGCACATTTCAATCTAGCTCTATATGGTAAAATTGCTTGCAAAGGACTTAATTCAGCAGGAATATCTATGCGCTCCATGTCTAGATCACCTAGAAAGTTCAGACCTGCTTTTACCCGACTACTTGACTCAATTACAGTATGATTCGACAAATAGCTGCATGCCACTGAACCACTGGCTTTACAGATCATGCAACCATTCACTTCATAGCGACAAACTACTTTATAATCTTGTATCTCGGCATAGAACAAAACCTCATCACCGCAAAGTGGATTATTCTCCACTACGCAAACCTCGTTACCACTATCAAGCCTTCCCCAATTTACTGGTTGCTTAAAATGGTTCATTAATTGTTCTTCATAAAGATTCATAAAATAACCTGATACTAAAATATCGCCTCTACACGTAAACTCTTACCTAAGAATGATCAACATCGAAAGTAAAATGCGGCTTTTTAAAAAGTGATCATTCCTGATTTTTTTTGTAAGCTTTACGCTGAAAGCCAAAAGCAAACGAGTATATAAATTCGGGAATGATCCGGCTCAATTGGACAAGAGCAAACAATAA
>PBRN01000131.1 GCA_002725955.1 Pseudobdellovibrionaceae bacterium | reverse complement strand
CTTTAAATTTAGATCCAACGATCATCCTAATAAGATAGAAATTTTATTCAGCAAAGTGAACGAACAGCTCGTTATTACAATAAATGATACTGGCATAGGCATTCCTGAAGAGGCCAAAGACCAGATTTTTGAAGAATTTGGTCAGATCCAGGGAGATGCACGTAGATCGTTCGAAGGCACAGGTCTGGGACTTAGCATGGTTCAGAACCTAGTCAAACTCATGGAAGGAGAAATAAGTTTTGAGACAAATGCCCCGAAGGGGAGTTCATTTACAGTATCGATTCCAGAAAAAAGTGATCAAAATTTGGATACCAGCCTTGTTGAGCCAGAACCGGTTCAAAACTTAGAATTAGACCCCGTAGAAGAAATTTCTGGAATTACCAAGAAGACAATCGAAATCAAACCGATCTTGGACGGGGAACAGTGGGATGTCTTTGTTATCGATGATAACGAAACTAACTGTGAGGTGATATCAGATATTCTTAAAATTGATGGTTACCAACTACGTTACGACACTTCTGGCAGCAGTGGTATCTTAAAAATGCAGCAGAAAAGACCAGACTTACTTTTACTAGATATGATGATGCCCGAAATATCCGGCGAAGATGTGCTGAAAGAAATGAAAAAAGATCCACTTTTGCAGGAGATCCCGGTCATCCTAATCACTGCTCGGGCCAGTGAAGAAGATCGGATTTTTGGCCTTCAGATCGGCGCTGATGACTATCTCCCCAAACCCATTGTTGCGCCGGAGCTGAGGCTGCGAGTATCAAACATGATCGATCGCCATCGCATCTTAAGACAGGTTGAACGTTCAGAGACCCAAGATAAAATCACTCAATTAGGGGAACTATTCGGGGAGTTAAGCCACGAACTAAAAAATAGCTTCCAAGGTTCGGTTGGACTAAAAGAGTTGAGCACGGAAGATAGTGCGCTATCTCTAGAATCAATCAAACTAACTGAACAAAATAAAGAATCATTGCTAAATGCTATGGTGGGTCCCGGATCGCAAGAAGATGAAGTCAAGCGTATGGATCTGTTAGATCAAGGACCAAAAGATGAATTTAAGAAAATACGTCGAAGACTGCGCCGCCATCTTTCTCGTCTTGCTTTGCCATCTAACGAACTAAAATCCGTTTGGGTCGAACTTTCTCGAAAAACCCCAAATCATCTAAGCTATTTTGATAGCCAACTTCGTATTTTTAGACAGTATAAAGCTCTTAAAGATAATATGAATCAATGCCAAAATATAACAAAGAATGTTCTGGATTATACCCGGAACAGTGATAGCTCATCTCATGCCGACCTTTCTGAAAGCTTTATGCAAGCAAAAACCTTGCTGCAATCTAAACAAAAAAGGATCGCAGCTAGATGGGAAGTTGAAATGGGGGAACATTTCATCGATATCCGTTCAGACTCCTTAACTCAGATTTTATTAAATTTAGCGATCAATAGTCTTGATGCAATCACCCAACTCGAGCCAAACGAAAAATGGATACGTCTTGAGACCAAGGTTGAGGGAGACAAGTTAGTGCTCCGTTGGTCCAATGGNGGNCCTCAAATACCTGATGACATCCGNAATCAACTATTTGAGAGAGGNTTTTCGACCAAAGGCAAAGATGGCTCTGGCATCGGGTTATATGTTTCNCGCAGATTAGCNAAAGAGGTGGGAGGNGAACTCTCTTGCCTTTCTGGTGTTGCCAACCCCTGCTTTGAAATCATATTACCTCTATTCACCAAAAANAACGTATCTGGTANGGCNGCTTAAANGTCTNACCATTAATATAGCANATNTAATTCANAAGTTATCACNAAGGAAAATGACATTGTTTGATAAAAGACAGCTGCAAATGCAGNTCCTCGTTACACCCGAAATGTCNAATTTTTCAGGAGAAATGCATGGCGGTGACCTNTTAAAGATNCTGGACCGCACAGCCTATACCGCNGCCCTGCGCTATACCGGAAAAGACGTCGTCACTCTATCTGTTGATAGGGTTNTTTTCAAACAACCAATCCATATCGGTGAGTTAGTAACTCTGCTGGCTAATGTTAACTACACAGGGCGAACNTCTTTAGAAATCGGTATTAAAGTCATTGCTGAAGATATGAAAANCCAATCCGTACGNCACACAAACAGNTGNTTTTTTACNATGGTAGCNGTAGAAAATGGNAAAACAGTTNNCATNGANNCCCTCAACCCNANCACAGAAGAAGAGAAGCGCAGATTCGNAGAAGCNGNAGAGCGCAGAAGAGCTGCCGGACTGTTTTAANCAGCAGCTATCTNAATCCTNNGGCACAGNTTAACNGGGCAAAGATNTAGGGCGCCATTNCGTCTACTGTGATCGTCAAAANACATCACGAGCATGGNTAACAATTGGCCCTAGACAGAGNCAANCCANCCNCACATAATCCANTCTAATAAAAAGATTTTATCTAAATTATNATGATTTNNANTAGAANTAGANCCCAGNATTGTTGTNATNNACTAAAATGCTANNACANCGANACACCGATCNTTCAAAGCAATCTATCTTATTTTTTNACAAAANGTGACAAGTTTATTTGCTGTCCACTGCTGAATCGTGATACGTGATCTGAGGATAATAAATTGAGATAGAAAGTCNATTACAATGAATAACAAGGTTTTTGTCCTCTACGAAAATGCCGACTGGCTTCCAGCTCTTAAAGATACTTTTAGTNAAGAAGGGTTATCATTTGAACCNTGGTTTGTGGACGAATCAACGATCGATATTGATCAAGAGCCACCGCAAGGAATTTACCTTAACCGACTTTCTGCATCCGCCGCCACTAGACAGCATGAATACAGCCTGCTCAGCGGCCAGCGAGTGATAGAATGGCTCGAAGCATGGGGACGTACNGTCATCAATGGCAGTTCTGCTATCGCTCTCGAGCAGAGTAAGTTTAAACAGCANCTCTTAATGAAAAAACATAACATCAAAACTCCAGCATCAATCTTCATCGCCGGAGAAGAAAAGCAACTAAAACTGGCCCAACAAAAAATTCCATTTCCATTAATTTACAAATATGATTGTGGAGGCAAAGGTCTGGGNGTNAAGCTGATTCAGAATCAAGNCCAATGGCAAGATTTTCTGGATCAAAAATCATGGCAAGAAGCACCTGGATTACGCCATGTTTTACAATCATANATCAAACCCAAAGAACCTTTTATTACTCGCTGTGAATTTATTGGTGGTAAACTTCACTACGCAATCAAAGCCGATACCAGCCAGGGATTTGAACTTTGTCCAGCAGAAGCTTGCCGNATCGACATTTGCCANACTGACGCAAAATCACAATCCCTGTTCACAATTCGAAATGAATTGAATCCTTCTCTTATTNANTCTTACGAGGCTATGNTGAATGATGCTCNAATATCCATTGCNGGAGTNGAGTTTATTGAATCTGTAGATAATGAAACCTATACNTATGATATNAATTGCAACACCAACTANTCNCCTGCCATAGAAGAAGATNAATCNGTAGAACCGGGACTGAAAAGAGTCGCAAACTTCCTNAAAGAATCTATGGNTAAAGGNNANTTGACATGAAAGTNGGNATTTGGNTACCGATATTTGGNGGTTGGTTAAGAAATCGACAACANGAGATGATGCCNGCTACTTTTGAATACGCTAAATCCGTCGCCCAAAAAGCNGATCAANTAGGCTTTTCCACAATANTAGCGGCGGAGCTNAACCTCAATGACATNAAAGGTGAGGATCATCCGGTTCTNGAGGCATGGACAACCCTCTCAGCACTAGCNGCAGTNACCAAAAACATTCGTCTNATGGCTGCACTAAGNCCNGGCTACCGCTTACCTGCAATCGTGGCNAAGATGGCTGCTAATATNGATCATATTTCNGATGGCCGCTTTGAAATCAATTTGGTATCTGCCTGGTGGCGCCGTGAAATGGAAATGTATACNGGAGAATGGCTNGACCACGCCAACCGCTATCAGCGTTCATCTGAGTTTATTCAGGTNTTNCANGGAATGTGGAAAGANCAAAATANGACATTCAACTTCCACGGTGATTTTTACAACNTCAATGAAGGCATCTTAGCNCCCAAACCTAAACAGCAGCCTTCTATCCCNATTTTTGNTGGAGGNGAATCCAACGAGGGCCGTGACATGATCGCTCGTTTCTGCTCNAGTTATTTAATGCATGGTGATGAACCTGAAGTAATAGCTGAGAACATAAGAGATATGAATGAGCGTCGTCAGCGATATGATGNNCCTCCTCTNCAATACGGTATGGCCGCTTATGTCATATGTCGCGATAGCCAGAAAGAAGCCGATNAGGAACTGCGATCCATCACTGANGTCAACCAAAATGCGGCATCACTGCATAGCTATGATGATTTCATCAAACAAAGTAAGCTACGCACTGAAATCAGCATTGAAGACTANTCGGTAAGCAATCGCGGACTAAGACCACAGCTTGTGGGAACACCAGAGAAAATATTAAGCCGGATAAAACAATATCAAGATATCGGCCTAAATATGCTACTGATACAAGCATCACCCATGCTNGAAGAANTAGATATCATCGGNAAAAAAATTCTACCTNAATTATAGTGATATCATTGGGANAAAACGACGTANANTGATCAAATAAAAATGGGNCTGATATAATCAGCCCCATTTTTCGCATCAAGCATTTTTAAGATCATAAATTAATTANAGACTGGCGCTCTTCTTAAGNACTTTTAGCTGCTGCCTAATAAGCTCATGGTGAGGCGTGCCGGGCTTCATAGCTTCCACTTCCATCGCACTGAGAGTTTTAGTTGGCCANCCTTTCTGAATGGCATTAACTAACCATGATGGCAACAAGCCTTTGGGGTCGGTACTAATATCAACTGTTACAAATGTTTTACCCCCAGGCCTAGGCTCGAATACATAGGAGGATTTATCAATAACCGCACGCACGCCCACAGTCGGAGGAGCTTTTGCATGTTTAACAGAAGCAATATCGACAACAACTCGATTATTTTTGTTATCAATATTTAACTTACCTTCTAGAACATAATCGCGATCTGCGATAGGCCAGGGAAGATCAAAAGCTGTGTAATAGACTAGACGGTCAGCCTCCTCTTCAAAAACCGAGAATTTAAATAGCCTTGAAGTCCAGCGTAAACGAGTTTCTGTATCACTTTTGATCAANACATGCGCCACTTTTGACAGTGGTGCATTCATTAACATCTCTCCCTTAAATTGCTTCAAAGGGCTATCCGGCACATCACGCCTGTAGGTCTTCACTCTTTTNTCTTCTTTAATAAATACCCANTCAGACGCCAATGCTCCTNCNGATGATAGNCACAAGCAGAATACAANAAAAAATCTCTTCATCATAAGCTAGCCCCGAAAAAAAAGTTNATAGTACTTTTTGCTAACAGAAATATCTAATTATCATCCCTTATATCACTAATGATCACAACATTAATTATCACGTGNATCTATTGTANCTNNAACCACAGCTNTNTAANTCCANGAAAAGCACCTAAACTTACTACNNTAATCATCNATTCAANAAAGTATTCCAAGATAGCAANAAACAGCCTAAATCAANTTTACCAAGGTAGAAACTCACCATTGGAATGCCAAAATCTACCGGTATTTTCCANACTAGCCCGATCATCGATAATGGCAGTAAGNCCTGCCACTGAGGCTTTTGGNTCAATATCACCNGCNTAACCGGTCATTTTAGTTTTTACATANCCNGGATGAAGCAANCCNACCCAGATGCCTCNCCCTTTTAAATCGTGAGCTAACGAGACTCCCAAAGCATTTAANGCCGCCTTTGAAGCACGNTAACCATAATATTGTCCGGAACCATTATCAGCAATAGAGCCCATNCGNCTGGTAATCATTGCTACCTTGGCATCAGCTGACAATTGNTTNAANAGNATNTCGGTAACTTTTAAAGGGGCAATNGCATTAATCANAAACTGATCCATGATAGTCTGGTATTCAATTTTACCCAGCTGCTCATTTAAAAANACNCCNGCATTATTGATCANAATATCAATTTCCACATCCCTCAATTGCTCANAGANAAGAGGAAAGGAACGCTCATCCGTCAGATCTACNCCTTCGACAACACAAGCATCAGTATTGTTTAAAGCATCATTAGATTTGCGNCAGAGGGCATAGACCCGANAACCAAGCTTCAAATAATGNANCACAAACTCCAGACCGATCCCACCATTGGCACCAGTNATAACAACTGTTTTCATNTTAATCCCTCTGCCTAATCATTCATACGAAATGCCAAAAGAATAATANATATNGGTNTNGCCGNACCCTAAAGCCAGCGGTANGCNCTAACCTTAGTGTTTTGNGATGAACTCTGCTTGGGAGTGATATCAGAACCNGTATACTCCAANCCCTTAGCATCCTCATAAGTNCCAAAGGTNGCNGTGCTTTGTAANTGAAANTTTAATAGATTGTCACTACTGGATGAATTGCCAAAATAGTTAAAATAAAGATTCCAGGTCCCATCTCCATTTTTACTAGGAGCGGAAACTCCACTACCAAAGGTACTAGTTCCAGCCGTATATGAACCAATAGAACCAAGTAAAATCACGAATCCAGTCCTATCAATCGGTATCACATTGCCACCAAGAATATTGCTATCACCATCGAGCATAAGAGTTAACCAACCATCTGCGGCCCTTTTATCAGAGCTATCTCCATTGTAGTCATAACAAAATTGCATCTGATAGCCCTGAACAGAACCCACCTCACCCGGAACAGCTAGAATACTGCTATCAAACTCATTGATATAAAAGAATGCGGCATCACGGTCATCAGTGATAGATTGACCAAACCCAGAGTCGGCACTCTGCGCATAAAACTGATGAGTGCCGTCAGTCCGAGCATTCGATTCAAAACCCAGAATACGATTATTATCGAACAGAACCGTAAATGCTGCCGTAGCACCTTCAGCAACTGCAAATTCCGCAGTGTTAGCATACACAACGACTTCAGCACTTTTATCAGTGAGGACCACAGTTTTATCGGTGATACCTTTACCAATAGGAGCACTGACTTCAGCAGCGGAAGATCCTGCCAATGTATTTAATGCAGTAGAATCATCGGCGATATGATAGATCGATCGAGGGACATTGGTATTAGTGCCATCCTTATTCAACTTATCAAAAACACTGTAGTCTGCTTTGGTGCAAAAAGTATCAATACCAGCTGAACGTGAGTCACTATAGCCCTCGGTTGTCGCTGTCTGACTATTCCAGTCAGCTCTAACACAACCAGTGATCTTAGCTTCATTCTTGAAATACAATGCGATCTTATTGTAAGTTCCAACCGTGGCAGCTCCCGAAAGAGATACCCCTCCTAAATCGATAACACCAGTGGTCATAGTTAATTCAACCCCAGCGCTATCCTCATAGATAGTCGATGTCACATCACTTCCAGAAATGACAATTTTAGTTAATGTAACCTTAAAACTACTGGGAGATCCCGTCCATGTGTCCTGCGCTTCGCCGGTCCAAAAAGTATTGGCAGTCCCATCGGATTTGGTACCACATGCATTACCAGAACTGGTGATACTTGATGCAGCCAACGGGATCATACCTCCGGCCTGCTGTTTTTCTATAGAGCTCATATTAAACTGATTACCTG